>NZ_JAUBTI010000012.1:96042-118072 GCF_036702415.1 Microcoleus sp. D3_18a_C4
ACACGGATACACGGATGGTTTGACTCGTCTGAGGTTTAGCTAATTGGCTAATTTGGCTATCCTCCGTGTATCCGTGTCGTACTGCTTGCTGCTTGTCCCCTCGCGGGGAATAGGTGGAGCGCTACACTGGTTTTGGCACACAGCACGACACGGATTTTGACACGGATACACGGATGGTTTGACTCGTCTGAGGTTTAGCTAATTGGCTAATTTGGCTATCCTCCGTGTATCCGTGTCGTACTGCTTGCTGCTTGTCCCCTCGCAGGGAATAGGACTGAAGTCCGATGCTGCGAACCGATCGCGATTAAACAATGTAAGGAGAATCGATCGCCTTTGCCCGATTAATCGCCACCAAAGTCTGGTAAATCAAAGCCGAAATCTCACCGCGGGTAATGTCCCGAAGCGGCGAAAGCCAATCGCGGGAAGGATAATTAACCACAATCTTCAAAGCAGTTGCTGTAGCGATCGCACTCAAAGCATAATTAGGAATTTGAGAGCGATCGCTGTAAACTTTCAAAGAATCAGGATTGCCGCCCTTAAGTTCCAAACCGTTAACCAAAGACACGATCGCATCAGCCTTAGTTAAATTCTGATTCGGGCCGAACTTCAACCCCGGAAACCCCGCCAAAAACCCCCCCCGATTTGCTCGTTCGATCGCACTTCTCGCCCAAAAAGTAGCAGAAACATCAATAAAATTTGTAGCCGGCACCCTCGGAATCGGACTAAACGCACTCACCAACAGCGCCGCATATTGAGCACGGTTTAAACTGTCATCAGGCCTAAAAGAACCGTCAGGAAAACCGCTAACTATATTCGCCGCAGCCAAAGCTTCAATAAACTTCTGTGCCCAATGTCCAGAAATATCACTGAACACCGCACCCCCGATATTCGGATTGCCGCCGCCCTTTCTCACCGCAGCTTGCACAGCTTTAAAAGCATTCACTTTCCCGTAACCAAACCAATCGCTGCGGCCGTTGTTAGGATCGTAATTTCCCATGCGATTGCCCAACTGGGGATCGGGATCGGGATCGACAATTTTCTCAGCAGTTTGTTCGAGAATTCCCCGCACTTCCCGCGCCGTCAAACGGGGGTTAGCCGAAAGTATCAACCCTGCAACCCCAGCGACTACTGGAGTGGCGCTGGAAGTACCGCCAAAAGTATCAGTATAGTCCCCCCAGTCGTAGCCCCGATCGCCCACTCGATCGGCAGTAAACACCCCCAAACCGGGCAAATACTGCGTCACCTCCGGCGGCGTGGCGATAAATCCGGTTTCTGGCAACCAAGTTCCCGGCGGCGCGTTGTTGCTGGGGGCGCACACCGAGATGCTGGTGCCCCAATTGCTGTAGGCTGCTTTTTTGTTGAGGGAAGTGGAAGCGCTGACGGCAATTACGTCTGGGTGTACGGCAAATCCTGCCAGCCATCTAGTTTGACCCTCCACGACGTTGTTGGGCCAGCCTTTCTCGTTCACAGTACCGTTGACTGGGCGGTTGGCATTGCCCGCTGCGAACAGAATAACGCAGCCTCTGCCGCCCCGCCCTTGGGTTGCTGCTTTGGTGATAACGGCACTCTGCCGCAGG
This sequence comes from Microcoleus sp. D3_18a_C4, assembly GCF_036702415.1. NCBI lineage: Bacteria > Bacillati > Cyanobacteriota > Cyanophyceae > Oscillatoriales > Microcoleaceae > Microcoleus > Microcoleus sp. D3_18a_C4. The sequence continues at coordinate 97,620 of NZ_JAUBTI010000012.1, forward strand.
GAAAGGGGATAGTAAACTGCAGCAGGCCCCCAACTGCAAGAAATGACGGCGGCCCCTTTTGCGATCGCCCAATTAAACATTTTTTCGACAGAATTGTCATCGAGAAAACCACTGGTACGGATGGGCATCAGGGCGCAGCCGGGGGCGACGCCGACAATGCCTTTGCCGTTTTCTTCAGCAACCGCGACGCCGGCACAACTTGTGCCGTGGTTGTCTGAGTCGGCGACTGGCATCGGGGAAGTGTCGCCCTCTTTTAAATCGATGGGTGAGACGATTTTGCCTTGGGCTTGAAAATCTGGGTGGGTGATGTCCACTGCATCGTCGGCGATCGCAATTACGATCGATCGAACTCCGCGAGTCATGTTCCAAGCTGGTTCTGCATAAATTTGAGCACCGCCGACAAGTTCGTTGCCGCCTTTGTTGTTGAGATACCACTGTTTGGGATAAAGCGGATCGCGGGGCGTATAATGCTGCTGCGTCTCTACTACAATGTTGGGTTCCGCTACCAGAACTTCTGGATATCTTGTCAGGCGGTTGGCAATTTTGACCGGGTTTTCTGTTGCTTGTTTTGTGACTTCGCAGACGAAAGTGTTGGGAATTCCTTCTACTGGCCGGACTATTTTTAAAGCTGCTGCATTGGCGATCGCATTTCGCGATTGTTCGTCTACTTGTTCGCCAAATTGAATGGTAATTTGGTCGGTTAAATAAAAGAATGTACTCGGATTGTTCGCGGGGCAATAGACGTGGCTGGCAAAAGCTACGGCATCGCTGGCGCGGGCTGCTTGCATTGCTGCTTCTAGGCGATCGGGTGAAACGAGATATTCTTCGAGATTGGTTTGGCCGACGCGACGGTTGAGTTGTGCCCCAGTTGTTGCAGCCCAATCGTTTGAGGCTGATGCTGTTGATGAGGGGCGGACTGTAAAGCGATCGTCCGCTTTTGACAGCAGCAATTCATCGCCGCCGCGCTGCAAAATCACTGCCAGACTTTCATCTGGGACTCCAATTCCTTGATAATTTTGGAGAGTGTCGGAGGTCGGTTTGCTTGGTTGTACCATCAGAAATGTTTTTGTTTAATTTTAATTCAGTCTTACTATATTCTCAAGAACAGGCAGGATGCCTGTTCCACAAAAACTGAATTTTCTTCTTGTGGGGAGTAGGGGTTGGGCTTCTAGCCCGCCCGTAAAAGGCTTATTAACAATGATTCAGCAAGTCCCTCAAACTCACATCTTGCACCATTGTCAATAAGCCTTTTCTGAACAGGCAAGATGCCTGTTCCACAAAAGATAAATTTTCTTGTGGAACAGGCATCTTGCCTGTTCTTGAGAATGGTGCAACATCTCAGTCAAATAAACACACCAGGATTAATATTAAAAAATTCTCCCAGCGCCTTAGCTTGCGCCTTGCTAATCGCCCGTTTCCCATTAACAACCTCAGAGACTACTCCTTTGGAACCAATCACCCCCACTAAATCGGCTTGTTTGAGTTCGCGAACTTCCATGAGATGCAATAGAACATCCTGGGGAGTCGCTTCTGGAATTTGGTAATACTTGGCTTCGTATTCTTCGATCAACAGAGCCCAGAGGCTTAGTAAAGTTTCTTTTTCTAATGTTAATTCTTCCTTAGACATCAGAAAATCGACTTCTGCGAGGGCAAGATCATTATCTTCTTCGTTCAGGATTGGCTTAGGCTGAGATTTAGCCAGCAGTTGACCGTAAGCTGTTCTTTCAATTGCCATATTCATGGTGCGTTCGATTGTTGAATTAGATCGGGACTTACCCATCAAAACCATTGAAACCGGGTTTTCCACCATTTTTAAAGTCTCAAAGGCAGTATTTAGGTAAAAAAACCCGGTTTCTGCGTCCAAGACTAGATTGCCGGGATCAGTCCCATGCCCCGCCATTTCCTTGTTCAATCCAAAATCTAAAATCCAAAATCTAAAATCCAAAATCGATCGCACCCTTTGACATTTCAACAAATTTGGTTTACACTTAGCCGGTTGCGATCGCCAATGGTAAGATCGGCTCAAGCTAAATATTTTTTTAAAGCGCACAGGCGCAAAGTAATTTCATGGTATACTCTGGAACTGTTTGTTGGCTTCGCTCCACTGCCCGGATTACGATCGGGGCGATCGCAGCTTTTACCCTGTTGCAACCGCTCCAAGTCCAAGCACAACAACCTTCTGGGCCAGAGAACCAACCGCAAGTCGAGCCCGCCGACGACCCCACAGACCCCAACAATCTTCGCCCTCTGACGCAAGACAGCAGCTTGCTAAGCGTCCCAGGAGGCCAGCGTTTGATGACAGAAGCCAGCAGTGCTATTTCCTCTCAGAATTACGCACTCGCTACTCAAAAGCTGCAAGAATCCCGCCAAATTTTCAATCAACTGTCCAACTTCTACCAACAACTGGGTAGCAGTTTTGCCGGAATTGACATCCGCTTGGCGGAAAGCCACCGCACAAAAGCTGTAGAAACGGCCCAAATGCGCGACGAAGCTACCTACCGGCTGGCGTTGGTACACCGGGCGCAAAATAAGCCCGAACTGGCTGTGCCCCTGCTGATTCAGATTATTCGATCGCAGCAGCCAACTCGCGACTTGGGCAAGAAAGCTTACCAGCAGTTACTGGAATTGGGTTTTGTGGATTCGCCCTTTCCCCGGCCGGCCAGCGCTCAACCGAGCTCATCGACAAAATAGTTCCACTAAAATCTAAATTACAGTCGTTTATCAGAGAAACCAATGGTTACACCGTCTCAAGTAGCAGAAATGATTAAGGCAGGGTTGCCCGACGCTAAAATACAAGTTGACGATTTGACCGGTGGCGGTGACCACTACCAGGCGAGAGTCGTCTCTGCAGCCTTTGAAGGAAAAAGCCGAGTACAGCAGCACCAACTGGTCTACGCCGCTCTCAAACAGGCAATGGCTAGTGAAGCCATCCACGCTTTGGGCTTGGAAACCTTAACTCCCGCAGAATGGGAAGCGAAAAGTCAAGCTGCTTAATTGTTGAGCGGCAATGGGGTATCACAAGTTTGTGCTTGTGTCAAGAGTTGCTTGAAATACAACTGCTCCACTTACGCACAAAAACCACAAAAACCCGGTTTTTTTACCGGAATCTATGGCTGTAACGAAAGATTTTCGTAAAAAACGCGGTTTCTGCGTCAGTCAACGTTTAAAAATTTTCAAACAATATTAGGACCTACCATGAGTACAACAGCACATCAAAGAATTGACGAGTTGGTTAAGCAAAACAAAATCATGGTGTTTATGAAGGGCAATAAGTTAATGCCCCAGTGTGGTTTTTCTAATACTGTGGTGCAAATTCTCAATACTTTGGGAGTGCCTTACGAAACTGTTGATGTTTTGGCAGACCAGGAAATTCGTCAAGGCGTTAAAGAGTATTCCAACTGGCCGACAATTCCTCAAGTTTATATCAACGGCGAGTTTATTGGTGGCTCGGATATTATGATCGAGATGTATCAAAAGGGCGAATTGCAACAAGTTGTAGAAGTGGCTTTGGCTTCTTAAATTAGAGAGAAAAAACATATCCCCGACTTCTTTAAGAAGTCGGGGAAATAACAGCAATTGCGTTTTACGTTGAATTAGGTTGATTTACTTAATTATTCGTTATAGCAATACTAAATCATTTGTGAATTTCTTACTCCCTCCCCGCAGGTTCGGGGAGGATTGGGGTGGGGTAAAAAATTTACGGCTCATTTAGGAGTGCTATACCAGGCTCTGCCAGGGAACGCCATGCGGTAGGCTCGGCATCGAATTTTTAGGCTCCCAAAGCGAGGCCGAGCCTCTGGACATCGGTTCCCTGGCAGAGCCACGGAACCCGTTACAATTTCCAATTCCCAATTCCCAATTTCCAATTCCCAATTCCCAATTCCCAATTCCCAATTCCCAAATCATCAAGGGTTTATCAAACCGAATTTGCTATTTAATAGTAGTCTGATTCAGCCTGTGTCTGTGTCTGTGGCATTGCAAAATTGGAGGGGTCGTGAATGTAACGCGCTGCTTCTTCCTCTAGTCTGTGAATCAGATAGGGTTCCAGACCGTTGGAATGCCGCAGGGCTGCTAAATAGCCGTCTAAGTAAAGCCGCAGGTCATCGAAGCGATAACCTCTATTCCACATTTCGACGAGGGCGTCGGTGAGTTTTTGGTAGTGCCGGATTGTTTGGGTGTCTTGTAGCATGGTATGAGTTTGAAATCCTTTGTGGTTTGTATAATGACGGCGGGATTTAGGAATGGCCTCGATTGATGCTGAGTGGCTCAGCTTGAAGCTATTTCTAAATAAAAGTTTTTACCCTGCTCAACAGGCTACCCTCCATAAAAAATTTCACTCGTTGCAATGCAGTTGCTCGACTTTTTGCGCGCACCTAGATTATTCGCTGTGCGTTTAAGGGAGTCGGGATGTGGCTGAATTTGACGGTCAAAGTGGCTGAGTGTTCCGGCTACCGAGCGAACGGTTGGAGGAATTCTAGTTTCACTTGCGCGATTTGTCAACCTCCTGGGATTGGGGGCTGGGTCGGGGGGATCGCTTTTAGCAGGCGGTTGGGGCATGGGGTCGATCGGCTTTACACTGTCTTATTTTCATTGTAAGCTTACCGCCAGAATGATTTCACCTTTCTGCAGGCTGACTCTGCCAAATTAACCCAATCTTTAAAATTCCTACCCTAGGTATGTCCGCTGCTTTAAACGCAGCTCATGCTTGAGTAGCGATGGTTACAAAAGCTTGACAAAAGCTCTGTTAACCTTGTAGCAATTAGTGATATGGGAAGCTCGCCTCTGTGGAATCTGCAAGTATTTCAATTGTTGAAGGGAATCCGCACCTGCGATCGCTCTTGGGCTGGCATCTACAGCAAGTCGGTCACTGGGTGCACCAGTCAGCGGATATCAGTCACGCTAGGGAAATATTTTTCAGCCGCCAGCCAACCCTAGTCATTCTGGATGCCCAATTGCCCGATGGGGACGGTTTGGAATTTTGCAACTGGCTGCAACAGCAGCAGCAGTCGCTGATTTTGATGCTGTCGGCGCGGAATTCGGAATCGGATATTGTTGAGGGTTTGAAGGCGGGGGCAGACGATTACCTGACTAAACCCTTTGGGATGCAAGAGTTTATGGCCAGGGTGGAAGCTCTGATGCGCCGCAACCGCACGATGCTACCGCCGGCGACGCTGGAGTGCGGGCTGCTGAAAATTGATTTGGTGCAGCGCCGAGTGAGGTTGTACGACGAACATATTGAGCTGACTCCCCAGGAATTTAGCCTGCTGTACGTGCTAGCTCAAGCTGGAGGAGTGCCGCTGTCGCGATCGGATTTGCTGCGTCGGGCCTGGCCTGATGCTATTGATAACCCCCGGACGATCGACACTCACGTACTCTCTCTGCGTAAAAAAATCGAAATAGACCCGCGACAGCCGAGCCTGATTCAAACTGTACGGAATGTCGGCTACCGGCTGAATCTGGAGTTGTTGAATAATGCCAATCAACATTCACCAGTGCCCAGGGCGGTGCTTTCTTAGACTACGATCGGGCTATAAGTCGGATTTTATTTTGGGAATTGATTGGCGATCGCATCTGTTTTCGCAGCCATAATAAAGTCATTGCGATGCAGTCCAGAAATCTCGTGAGTCCACCAAGTAACGGTAACTTTCCCCCACTCGGTTAACAGTGCGGGGTGATGTCCTTCAGTTTCTGCTGCTTCGCCGACGCTGTTTGTAAAGGCGATCGCACTTTTGAAATCCGGGAATTCGTAGGTGCGTTCTATTTGGGGAATGCCATTTTTTTCGATCAAATTCCAGTCGGGAATTTGAGTTTTGAGTTGGACAATTTCGTAAGCTGTGACGCGCGGAGAGTTTGGGTGGCAGGCGGCACAGGGTTCTTTGGCTAAAGGTTCCATAAATTGCTTGTTAGCGAGAAGATGCTAAAAGATATTATAGACATTTCTAATGGGAATTATTTTGGATGGGCAACTGTCCTTTAGGAGGGACATCTTGCACCATTTTCAATCAGGTTTTTATGGGCCGGTAGGATGCCCAACCCTACTCCCCACAAGAAATTCACTCTTTGTGGAACAGGCCGGAAAGCCTGTTATTGAGAATGGTGCAAGGTAGACATTGCGATCTAAGGAATGAGAATTAAATAACTTCCACAAGTTTGTGGGATGGGCGGGACGCCCATCCCACAATAACAATTAAAATTGTAAGTTATTTAATTCGCGCTCCTAAATCGTTCCAAAAACAGATGAGCAATCATTTAAAATTTAGGGAAATAATCGTTCACCGTGGAATCGCTTAACCGATAATATCAGGAATGGGCGGGTTGATTTGGCTATCTCGGTGATATTGTAAACGTTGGCGAACCCGCCCCTCCAAGTGCGATCGCTCAACCGATAATTTTCTTAATCAAATCCAACTTACCCTTATAGGGAGCGTACCGCCATTTTAAGTCAAGTAAAAATGACTTTTGCAGCACGCTTTTTTGATGCGAAAAGGTGTCAAAACTTGCTTTGGCGTGATAGCTACCGATGCCGCTGTCGCCAACTCCGCCAAAAGGTAAATCTTTTACCCCCACTTGCATAACCGTGTCGTTGAGACAAACTCCCCCCGAAGAAGTTTCCCGCAAAACTCGCTCTTGTTTCTCTTTATTTTTGGAGAACAAATACAAAGCTAAAGGTTTGGGACGGGCGTTGATTTGGGCGATCGCCTCTCCGAAATCATCATACTCTAAAACTGGCAAAATCGGCCCAAAAATCTCATCTTGCATCACCGGCGAATCCCAGGAAACACGATCTAAAACCGTCGGTGCAATATATCTATCTTCCGGCTTAACTTCCCCACCGACGACAATTTCTCCATCTTTGATAAACCCACTCAAACGGTCTAATTGCCGCTGGTTAATAATCCGCGAATAGTCGGGACTTGTTTGCGGATCGTCGCCGTAAAATTCGTGAATTGCTGTTTTAATTGCTGTCATCAAAGCAGGTTTAACTTTTTTATCAACTAACAGGTAATCTGGAGCGATGCAAGTTTGTCCGGCATTGAGGAATTTGCCCCACGCAATGCGTTTTGCGGTGTATTCAACTTGAATATCTGAGTCTACAATGCAAGGACTTTTGCCACCTAATTCCAAGGTTACAGGTGTCAGGTGTTTAGCGGCAGCTTCCATGACAATTCGACCGATTTTAGTGCCTCCGGTAAAGAAGATGTGGTCGAATTTTTCGGCTAGTAATTGTTGGCTGATTTCGACTCCTCCTTCGACGGCGGCTACATAAGCGGGATCGAAGGTTTTGGATATCATGTCGGCGATAACTTCGGAGGTGTGCGAGGCGATTTCCGAAGGTTTGAGAAGTGCACAGTTGCCGGCGGCGATCGCCCCGACCAAAGGTGATATCATTAGCTGAAATGGGTAATTCCAAGGCCCGATGATTAAAACTACGCCCAAAGGTTCTGGGTAAATGCGGGCGGATGCTGGGAATTGATCGATCGAAGCAGGCACTTTTCTCGGCTTTACCCACGATTTGAGGTTTTTGAGGGCATAATTAACTTCGGCAATCGATGCGATTTCAAGATAAGCCTCGAATTCCGGCCGACCGAGGTCTGTCTTGACAGCATCGACTATTCGTGATTGATTAAGTTCGATCGCACTTTTCAGTTTTTTCAGTTGTTCAAGCCGAAAATCCACATCTTTCGTTTTCCCAGTCGCAAAAAATTGCCGCTGCTGCTGGATAATATCGCTGACGCTGATTACCATTTTTTGTCCTCCATGTCTATAAATAAATGTTACAACAGGAAAACGGAACTTGGGTAAAGTGCGATCGGTGTTAGAGCGCAGACTTCTTGAAGAAGTCTGCGCTCTGGGCTTTATGCTATAACTTATAAGGTATTAATTGTAGATGTTTAATTTGAGTTAAGTCATGAAAATATCTAAGAACGATTTTTTTTTCTATTCCTGCTGGCTGCTTTGCTTGCTTGCAGTAGCAGGATGTACCTCTAAGCCCGAAAAGCAAGTTGTCATCTGCTCGAAAGACTTTACCGAACAAGCCATTCTCGCAGAAATTTTAGCACAGCACATCGAAGCTAAAACAGATATCAAAGTAGAACGAGAACTGAATCTCGGAGGTTCGCTTTGCCATCAATCCCTAACAGCAGGTAAAATCGATTTGTACGTCGAATACACGGGGACTGCTTACGCCAACCTGCTCAAACAGAAACCGATTTCTGACCCCAAAAAAGTCCTCGCTTACCTCAAACAAGAATATCCCAAAAAGTTTAAAGCAGAATGGACGGAACCGCTGGGATTTAATAACAGTTTTGCGATTATTGTGCGGGGAGACGATGCCAAAAAACTCAATTTACAAACTCTCTCGCAACTTGGGAAAGCTGCACCTAACCTCCGGGCTGGTTTCGGCCCAGAATTTAACGAGAGAGAAGATGGATTTCCCGGATTGGCTAAAACTTACGGGATTAAGTTTCGAGAACAACCGAAGGAATTGCTGTTAGGATTGCTTTATCAAGCGCTGCAACAAAAAGAAGTAGATGTGATTGCTGGTAATACGACGGATGGTTTGATTCAAAGTTTAGGTTTAGTAGTTCTCAAAGATGACAAGAACTATTTCCCGCCCTACGAAGCAGTTCCGGTTGTGCGATCGCAAATTTTGGAGAAATACCCGGAATTGCGTCCAGTGTTCGCAGAATTGGGCGGGAAAATCTCCGAAGAAGATATGCGTAAACTAAACTATCAAGTTGACGGGAAACAGCAGGAAGCGGGACAAGTGGCGCGGGAGTTTTTGCAGCAAAAGTTAGGGGTTGCAAAGCCTGTCGCTCCTGCGAAATAAAGGGGTGCATTGTTCTGCCTGTTTGCTGAACCGTATTGTGGTTAGCTATACTATTAGTTATACTCATATAAATAAATGAAGGTATAAAGCTATGACAACTGTCAAAACTGCTATCTCATTGCCAGCATCTTTATTTGAACAAGCGGAAACAAAAGCTTTGCGAAATGCAAATTTCGCAGAGCTTTTTGATCGAAATAGCGCTTGAAGAATTTATCCGGCGTCGCGAAAATCAACAACTGTTAGAAAAAATTAATGCTGCTTGCGAAGCACCTCTCTCTGAAGAAGAACAAATTTTGCGTCGCAAGATGAGTCGCTCTCATCCCAGGCTGGTGGAAGGCGAAGGGTAATCAATATTTTCCAAGTTGCAAAACAGCAGCTTTTATTGCTTCTATCTGCGACTCGGCAACTTCAACCGTAATTTCTTCGACATTGAACCCCTCTAAGCTATAACCATCTTCTTCACCTTCAGGCATCTGGTAGTGCTCGACAATAGTTGCTGTATCACCTTTTTTTAGGCCATACTTAGGAATATCTTCTCGCAATGCTACCTGTGAAAACAGTTCAAATTTCATGGGGTTTAACCTCTAGTCAATCAGGAACTAATGTAACAAATCTGGTTTCGGATGGAGTAACTATCCAAACGGTTTTAACTTGTAAAATCGTACCGTTTGGACCTGTTAAACTGCCTTTAATCATGTACTTTTGACCGTATCTGGTGTTTTCCATTTGCTCCGCTTCCAGAGGAAGTATCTGGCTTCTTAAATCTCGATCGAGCTGTTGCCAGTTTTCTATGCTGTAACCACCTCGATCGAGAAACTGAGATTTGTCGTCTTTAGGAAGCCGGATTAATAAATAGTTGGTCAGCTTTGCTGAAGGAATAACCGAGTTAAGGCTGAGTTTGGCCATAGGAAGAATTTCCTGTTAATTCCCTTCACTCAGCCTCCGCAAATTCAAAATATCGCTCATCTTTTTAATTTGCATACAAGTGCGCTCGAACTGTTGTTTATCCTGGATATCCATGCACAAGTCAATTAATGCAGGCAATCCGGGATATGTTTTGACTTGAGCGCTGCGGACGTTTACTTGGTTGTCCTTCAAATGCGATAAAACATCGTTGAGAACTCCCACTCGATCGAGGGCTTCAATTTGAATGTTAACCGGATAAGTGTTGGGTCGAGATTCATTGCGGTTGCTGGAATTCCAACTCACAGGAACCAAGCGATCCCCAGGCACGTTCTCAACATTTGAACATCCTTGCCGGTGAATCGAAATTCCGCGAGTGCGAGTCACCACTCCAATAATTGATTCCCCAGGAATCGGACAGCAACAGCCAGATAAATGGTAGAGCAATCCCTCTACACCTGCGATCGGCGATTTGCTCGGAGACGAACTCGGTACTGGTTTCGGTGCCGTTGATGCAGGTATTAGCTGGGGCAATTCGTGGGTTCCTGCAGGAGCCGCTTCAATTTTTTGCTGCACTTTTACTAAATCTCGCAGTCGATTTACTACGAGATTTAGGGTGACTTCGCCGTAGCCCAAACCGGCGATTAAATCTTCGACGCTGTGGTAGTTGCAGCGCTGAGCCACCGATTGCATGGGATCAGATTTCAGCAAAGATTCTAAGCCGTTTTTACCTAATTCTTTTTCCAGCAATTCCCGCCCGCGAGCGAGATTTTCATCTCGGTGCGATCGCTTCAACCACTGGCGAATTCGGTTTTTGGCTCCGTTTGTCTTGACAAAATTCAGCCAGTCGGAACTCGGATGACCATTTTTTTGGGTCAAGATTTCTACAATATCGCCGTTCTTTAAAACCTTGTCTAGTGTTACCATTCGCCCGTTGACTCTGGCACCTGTGCAGTGATTGCCAATTTCTGTGTGAATGCGGTAAGCAAAATCTACGGGAGTTGATCCGCTATTGAGAGCAATCACGTCTCCGTTAGGAGTAAAAACGTAAATATCTTCGTCGAATAAGTTGTCCTTAATGCTTTGTAAATATTCGCGATCGTCTTTGAGGTCGCTTTGCCATTCAAGGAGTTGTCGCAGCCAAGTAAATTTTTCGTCATCGCCGGTGACTTTTGTGTTAGAACCGCCGGTTTCTTTGTATTTCCAGTGCGCGGCAATGCCGTATTCTGCAATGTGGTGCATTGCTACGGTGCGGATTTGCACTTCGATGGGGCGGCCGCTGGTTCCGATTACTCCGGTGTGCAAAGATTGGTAGCGGTTGGCTTTTGGTAAACCGATATAATCTTTAAAGCGGCCGGGAATCGGGCGGAAAGAATCGTGGACGATCGCCAAAGCCCGATAACAGTCATCATTGGTTTCTACTATGATCCGCACCGCCGCAATATCGTACACTTGCTTAAACCCTTTTTGGCGGCGCTGCATCTTCCCGTAAATCCCGTACAAATGTTTGGGACGGCCGCTAACTTCGTAGCATTTAATGCCTAAATTGTCAAGCCTTTCTCGCAAACTATCGGTGACTTCTGCGAGTTGAGTTTCTCGATCGGCCCGCTTCTCGGCCACCAATTCCTGAATTTCGCGGTAAGCTTCAGGTTCCAGGTATTTAAACGCTAAATCTTCCAATTCCCACTTAAAGCGGCCGATACCCAAACGGTTTGCGAGGGGAGCAAAAATATCTCGGGTTTCTAGGGCAATACTGCGCTGCTTTTCCTCGGACAAATGCTCCAAAGTCCTCATGTTGTGCAGCCGATCGGCGAGTTTGACGACAATGACGCGAATATCTTTAGCCATTGCTAGGAACATTCGGCGGAAATTTTCCGCAAGGCGCTCTGTTTTGCTGGAAAAATTAAACTTAGAAAGCTTGGTGACACCTTCAACCAACTGTCGCACTTCCGCGCCGAACCGCTGTTCTATTTCTTCGAGAGTAATATCTGTATCTTCAACAATGTCGTGGAGGAAGCCCGCCGCAATCATGACGTTGTTGCCGCCCATATACCGCAGTATTCCAGCGACAGCTACCGGATGGCAAATGTAAGGTTCTCCCGATTTGCGGTATTGTCCTTGGTGCAAGTCGCGGGCAAATTCAAAGGCCCGACAAATTAAGCTGTCGTCCGTGGAACAATTCGGGTTAGCGCCCCCATCAGGCTCCGATCGAGCATTCAGGCATTCTTGCAGCCAATCGGGAACTACAGCAGGATCGATCGAAGGAGAGGGAGTCAGAGTGTTCGCGTTCATGGGGTACACCTTTAAAACTTAGAAATACAAATGGTTAAAAGCCGGTTTCCGGTTGAATTGCCGAAATTATGTGTTTAGCTATACTAAACTACTTGAATGCCACAATTTGCAATTCAAAAAAATAGTCGATTTTTCTCAAACTATACCTATCGAATTCCGAGTCGTCGCCCGTCGGAGGTAGGAAAATATAGTGACACCACTGCGGCGGCTGCAGTCTGTCGATCGGGGAAAATCGGGTAAAATAAGCATATTTTGGCGGTAGCAGTTGAGGTTGCGGGGCGATCGGCATTTACCGGCAACGCTAAACTCAAAGCAGCAGCCAGAAGGGTAGAGTTAGGGCAGAAAATCAAAAAAAGTTCTCAAAAAACAGGGAATAGCTCCAAAAACGCACAGCTTCCCTCCCTATGAGCAAACTTAAGTAAGTATCTACTTTGATTATAAATACAAATTTGTTTACAAAATCATGATATTGTCCGAAGACCGCCGCCAGTGCTACCAAGAATTACAGCAAGCGCTAGAACAACTACAAAGAACTGCTGCACAGGATAATCTGGATCGGGCCGCGCTGGCGATCGAATACAGAAAAGTGCAACAATTTTTCGGAAACCAAATTATGAGAGCCGAAAGCGATGAGTTAGACGCCTCAGAAACACCCCCAGAGCAGTCCTACTTGACGGAAATTCACAAGCAACTGCGGTTATTGGGGACAGATGTCACGTTTTTGCAAGCGTCGCGCCAGCCAGCGACAGCAAAGGCGAGGCAAACTGGGGCGATCGCGCGGCTTAACACGCTAATTGGCTACTGTGGCGCGCTGCTGCAAAAAAATTCTGGTTCTTCAGGGCCCGCCCAGATACAGAATTAATAATTGAATTAACAGGGAATTAATAAGGCAAGGAGAAATAAAGCGGTGGAATGTCCAAAATGTAAACATCCCAATTTAGAAGGCGGTACCTTAGCCGGCCGTATGTCCGTGCAGTGGTGTCCCAACTGTTACGGTATCTGGATTCCAGGCAGAGAATACGAAGCTTGGCAAAAAGAGCAAAGCCAGTGGTACAACAAATCCGAGAAGCCTGATGCGACAGGGACTCTCGGCATAGAATTCACCCCGTCTGTCTACGACAGCAAAGCAGCCCTGTGTCCCGAAGACGGTCACTATCTGTCGCGGGCGAAAGTTCCTTTCAGCAGAGTGCCCTTTTACATAGAGCGCTGTATGTTGTGCGGGGGCATTTGGTGCGATAACGGCGAGTGGGACATTCTCGAAAGTCTGGGATTCCACACCGAGATTGACAAGATGTTTTCTGCGAATTGGCAAGCTAAGGCCCGCGTGCAAGAACTCGCATCTCGGGAACGTCAAGTGCTGACTGAGAAGCTGGGGCCGGATATCGCCGGATATGTGTTGGAACTCGCGGAAGTTTTGGCAGACCATCCTCACGCAGATTGTGCCGCTACTTACATACTGCGGAGAGCTGAGTTGAAGCGAAAGGAAATTTAGTCAGTTGATGGTTGTCAGTTGTCAGTTGTTAGTTGTCAGTTGTCAGTTGTCAGTTATCAGTTGCTCGGTGAATGATGTACTAATAAAAGCTTTGTTTGTAGCTATTTTTATTTGTATTTACAAACAGCAGAGCAGTCTCTTGCCCATAACTAATAACTATGAAACACTAAGAAGTAACAACTAACAGCCAGTATATTGACCATTAAATAACAAATAACAACTGACCACTGACCACTGACTACTGACCGAAAGCATCCAGGATACAAGCCCCCGAATTTATCTCGCGCAAGTTAATGCTTTAATTCTTTAATCTAAAATCCAAAATCTAAAATCTAAAATCGATTGACTAAGGACTAATGACTAATGACTAATGACTCTTCTCTATTTTCCGTTGACAATCTGCGAGTAGCTTATCCTCAGCGGCGGGGCCAATCCGGTTGGGCAGTAGACGGGGTTTCCCTGACGCTGAAACCGGGGGAAAAGCTCGGATTAGTTGGGGAGTCTGGGTGCGGTAAGTCAACTTTGGGAAGGGCGGCGATGCGGTTGCTGCCGGATTCAACGCTGATTGAGGGGCGAGTTAGTTTTGCGGGAGAGTCGGTGTTTGATATGAATGCTTCGCGGCTGAGACGGTTTCGGGGCGAAGCTGTAGCATTGATTTTTCAAGATCCGATGACTCGTCTCGATCCTTTGATGACTGTAGGAGAACATTGCATCGAGACTTTGCAAGCTCACAGGCCGAATTTGGATCGCAAGCAAGCTAAGAAACGGGCGATCGAAACTCTGGAAGCTGTGAAAATTCCCGCGTCTCGTTGGTCGCAATTTCCCCACGAATTTAGCGGCGGAATGCGGCAAAGAGTAGCAATTGCTTTGGCTCTTTTGCTCGATCCCAAATTAATTGTGGCGGACGAACCGACTACAAGTTTGGACGTAACTGTAGCTGCTCAGATTTTGCAGGAATTAACCAGACTTTGTGAGGAACGGGGAACGGCTATTTTGTTGATTTCTCACGATTTAGCGATGGTGGCTGAGTATTGCGATCGCATTGCGGTGATGTACGGCGGTAAAGTCGTAGAAACAGGGCCGGTGCAAAACGTTTTTGAAAAGCCGCAGCACGAATATACTCGATCGCTCCTCAAAGCAGCTTTGCACATTCAAGCCGATTCTGACAAAGGGTTAGCATTCGAGGAAATCAGGACTGAAGCCGTTACTGCAAACTCAACAAATGCGCCTCTTTTGACCGTAACGAATTTGCAGCAACACTACAGTTTAGAAAGCAATTTATTAGATCAGTTGTTTAGCCGGAATCGCCAGGTAATTAAAGCCGTAGACGGCGTTAGTTTAGAGCTACAACGGGGAGAAACCCTAGGGCTGGTGGGGGAGTCCGGCTGCGGCAAAAGTACCTTGTCACGCACGATTTTGCAGCTAATTACCGCGACGGGTGGCAAAGTGGAATTTCAAGGAATAGATATAACTGCCCTGAACCGCGATGCTGTGAGGAAGCACCGCCGCGAAATGCAAATGATCTTTCAAGACCCCCATGCTTGCCTGAATCCGATGATGACTGTCGGGCAAAGTATTGCTGACCCTTTGTTTATTCACAAATTAGCTAATGGCAGCGAAGCGAAAAAACAAGTAATCCAAATGTTAGAGCGGGTGGGTTTAAGTCCAGGGGAGGATTTCTTTCGTCGCTATCCGGGGGAATTGTCAGGAGGACAACAGCAGCGAGTTTCGATCGCCCGTGCTTTGATTACTCGGCCGCAACTGATAATTTGCGACGAACCTGTGAGTATGCTGGATGCCAGCGTGCAGACTCAAGTTTTAGAGCTGATGTTGGAGTTGAAGCAGGAATTTAATTTGACTTATCTGTTTATTACGCACGATTTGTGGGTGGCGAGATTTTTTTGCGATCGTATTGCGGTAATGAATGCTGGAAAAATTGTTGAAATCGGTAAGACTAGGGATATTTTTACTAATCCGCAGCACCCTTATACTCAGCAGTTGTTGCAGGCTGCTCCTTTACTAGCCCGAACTAATTGATTTGGGATTTGGGATTTCGGATTTGGGATTTCGGATTTGGGATTTCGGAAATTTCCGGTTAAATTGGTTAAAGTTAAGGGATACTTTTCAAATCCTTCCACCGACACCAAGCACGATATGGCAGAATCTGACCTAGGCAGTTTTGCGGTGGCACCCGAAGCCTCATTCGCGATCGCAGAAGATGAAGACACCGAGATCGATCGTCCGACGGTAACTCGATCGTCAGCATACAACAACTGGTCTGCCGACGATCCAGTGGGAGCTTTGTTCAAGGAAATGGCTCGGTATCCTCTACTGACAGCAGCCGAAGAAGTAGAGTTGGCGCGCCGCGTTCAAGAATTGGTAGCCCTGGAGAAACTAGAACAGCGTTTGCAGCAGGAATTGGACAGAGTGCCGACAAAAGCTGAACTCGCAGCGGCTTTGGGAGTGAGCGAAACTCAAATGCAACAGCTTCGCCACCAGTGTCAGTCGGCGAAACGGAAAATGATCAGCTCGAATTTGCGCTTGGTAGTTTCGATTGCCAAACGCTATCTTAATCGGGGCGTGCCTTTTCTCGATTTAATTCAGGAAGGAGCTTTGGGTTTGAATCGTGCAGCCGAAAAGTTCGATCCGGAGAAGGGTTACAAGTTTTCTACCTATGCCTATTGGTGGATTCGCCAAGGAATTACCCGGACAATTGCCAATCAAGGGCGGACGATTCGCTTGCCTGTTCACATTGTCGAACAGTTAAATAAACTCAAAAAAGTTTATCGAGATTTGAAGCGTTCTCTTCAACGCAATCCAACTGAAACTGAACTTGCTAGAGAAATGCAAGTTACTTGCGAACAGCTTCGCTACCTCCAGCAAGTACGTCGGCAATCTTTGTCTCTCAACCACCGCATCGGCTCAGAAGAAAGTTCGGAACTTTTGGATGTTCTCGAAGATAACGCGACGCAATCTCCCGAAGCTCAGATGAATGAGATGATGATGCGCCAAGATATTTTGGAGGTGTTGGACAGTATTTTGACTGAGCGGGAAAAAGAGATTGTTGCTATGCGTTACGGTTTGCTGACAGGCGAACCTTACACTTTAGAAGAGGTCAGCAGTTTGTTCAATTTGTCCCGCGAACGAGTCCGTCAAATTCAAAATAAGGCAATGCGAAAGCTGCGTCGCCCTCAAGTGACGGAACGATTGAAGGGCTGGTTGAAATAAACTAAAAAACCTTGAGTTTGCCTTTTGAAAAATCTTAAAATTATTGTGGGGGACACTCGGACGCGGCCGTAAATATGCTTGTTTAAGGTGGAAAAACTTAATTAAAAATTACAAATTAAAAATGTCTTGATGTGGTATTTTTAATTGTTGATTGTCGCGTACTACTTACTTATTTATGTCTTCTGAGGTAATTTTGCGCCCCGCTACCCGCGCCGACGTGCCGGTGCTGTTTGATTTGATTAAAGCTTTAGCTGAGTACGAAAAATTATCTCATGCCGTTACTGGCAATGCCGTTGATTTGGAGAATCATTTGTTTGGCGCTCGACCTTTTGTTGAAGCGATTTTAGCCGAGTGCGAGGGTCGAGTTGTGGGCTGGGCGCTATTTTTTTACAATTATTCTACTTTTTTGACTAAGCCGGGAATTTATTTGGAAGATTTGTTTGTACTCCCTGAGTTTCGAGGGCGGGGAATTGGCAAATCTTTGATAGTTTATTTAGCGCAGTTGACAGTAGAAAGGGGCTGCGGGCGTTTGGAATGGAGCGTTTTGGATTGGAATGAATTGGCGATCGGATTTTACAAGGGTATCGGTGCTGATGTGATGCCCGACTGGCGGATTTGCCGGCTTGCGGGCGAGTCTTTGGCAAATTTGGCATCGAAGTAATTAAGGCGTGTGGAACAGGCATCTTGCCTGTGTGTGGAACAGGCATCTTGCCTGTGTGTGGAACAGGCATCTTGCCTGTGTGTGGAACAGGCATCTTGCCTGTGTGTGGAACAGGCATCTTGCCTGTGTGTGAAACAGGCATCTTGCCTGTGTGTGAAACAGGCATCTTGCCTGTGTATGGAACAGGCATCTTGCCTGTATGTGGAACAGGCATCTTGCCTGTGTGTGGAACAGGCATCTTGCCTGTGTGTGGAACAGGCATCTTGCCTGTTAAGCTAAAATGCCACACTCAGGTTAATTAATACCTACCTACTTAATTGACCAAAATATAGGAAAATTTAGATAAGAGTTAAGTTAATTGGGAGAGTAGAGCGTGATTATTTGGGTAAACGAGCAAATCGATCCGTCGGGTATTCTTTATTCTTGCATTGCTTGTCGCGATGAGACTCAAGCGAAGGATTGCCACGAATCTTTTGAGAAGAATTTGACGGCAGAGCAAAAACAGCAGGGCTGGGTTGCTACCTTGCGGACTGTTAGTTCTTGGGATGAGGTGCCTGTTAATGCTTTGAAATTGAATTAATGAGTGCAAGTCATCAGCAGCTTTAGTCTCACCCTGTTTTTGTTCGATCGAAACGGCAGGAAAACGTTGCACGTCTGTTCGTCCAAGGCAAGATAACTCGATCGCACACTTGTGAAATTAACAGAAGTTTTCTGAAACAGAAGGCAAAAAGCTGCAAGTATTTGGGGCTGCCCGTCTGAGGATTGTGCCGTGGAAGGTGCGGGAATTTGGGCGGAAATTTTCGGGCCGGCAGTGCTGCGAACACGCTAGGACGAAAAAGCGTGCAAGTGCGATCCTCTTCGAGGGCTCCGCTAACGACTATTCGCATTTATTAAACTGATTTTAGCATTACTATTAATAGATAGAGGCATTTCCAATTGTCTAGTTAAATTTTTATGATTGAAACCTTATTTCACGCTTATACGCCTCTAGTTATCTGGACGGGCTTAGGACTGCTGCTGTTTCGGTACATCCCAGTTGATTTTCCCAAGCTGCTGAGCCACTTTCTTTTCTGGATTGGGATACCGCTGCAAATTCTAGTTTTAGCCCGTCAGAGCGATTTTTCGGGTGCTGTGGGATTCACGCCGGCGATCGCCATATTCGTGTTATTTCTGAGTACGAGTTGTGCTTGGCTGACTTGGGTATTATTGCGTAGGCTGAGTGCGGCCCACATCAAAAAGCCCTATTTTCAGGGCAAAAATTCTCTGGTAAATTTATTCTTAGTAAATTTTAATTCCCTGAAGCGATCGAGCGAAGGGAGTTTTATCCTAGCGGCGATGTTAGGGAATACGGGCTTTGTTGGATTAGCAATCACCCCGTCTATCATCAGCACCGATAACACCAACTGGGCTGTCTTGTACAGCGTCACTAACAACGTTATTGGAACTTATTGTTTCGGTGTATTTATTGCTAGCTATTTTGGGAACTCCGAGCAAAAAAATCACTGGTGGACTCAGATCCGGGACGTGCTGACAGTTCCCGCCCTGTGGGCTTTTTTAATTGGTTTTTATACTAGAAACATCCCCCTGCCCGAAATAGTGGAGTCTGGATTCCAGACTGCTGTTTGGGTGGTAATTGCTAGTGCTTTGTTGCTGGTTGGCATCCGGCTGAGGTCTATTAAGAAATGGGAAAGTTTTGAACTGGCGTTAATCCCGTCGCTGTTAAAAGTGGTAATTGTGCCGGTACTGATCGGATTGGGTGCTAGTTATTTCGGATTGAGTGGCGATCCGAGGTTTGTGTTGGTGTTGATGTCGGGAACGCCCACAGCTCTTTCGGTGCTGATTTTAGCAGAAGTCTACGAGCTCGATCGCGATTTGTTAGCTAGCAGCATCGCCATCACTTCTGTCGGTTTGTTGCTGATGCTTCCGCTATGGTTAGCTGGGTTTAGTTAATATTAGCTAAAGTTTCAAATCAGATTGCTCTAAAATTTCGCAGTACAATGAACAATAACTGCACGGAAAAGACGATGAACGAGACAATAACTGCTACAGGTCTGCCTCCTGCATTCCCCGACCATACCCAATTGCCAGACGAAGACGGTACATTTGTGAAAAATTTTCAGGAGCATCCTCAGAGCATAATTCTGACAGATTCGATCGGGCCGGTTGTAGAGCGACTGCATCCAGACGGACAATATGCGATCGGGCAAGATTGCGGCATTTACTGGCGAGAAACTGACCCGCCAGAGCGAGGTGCAGAAGCACCGGATTGGTTTTACGTGCCGAATGTACCGGCAACACTTGACGGTTTTCGCCGTTCTTATGTACTTTGGCGGGAACACATGGCTCCGTTCATTGCTAAAGTCGCAAAACTCTCTCTGTAGCGCTCGCATCCCGCACCTGATATTTTATAATCACAAAAAACCAAGCTTATGGAAACTAAACCACCTCTACCGCCCTTTACGTTGGAAACAGCTAAAGCCAAAGTTCAAGCTGCTGAAGATGCCTGGAATACCCGCGATCCAGAACGAGTAGCCTTAGCTTATACGGAAGATTCTCAGTGGCGAAACCGTGCCGAATTCTTCAGCGGACGGGAACAAATAAAGGCTTTTTTAAGACGGAAATGGGCAAAGGAATTAGATTACCGTTTAAAGAAAGAACTGTGGAGTTTTACAGACAATCGGATTTCTGTTCGATTTGAGTATGAGTGGCACGATGATTCTGGCTACTGGTATCGCGCATATGGTAATGAACAGTGGGAATTTGCCGAAAATGGGTTAATGCGAAGACGTGAAGCTAGTATTAATGATGTTCCGATTCAAGAATCTGAACGGAAGTTTCGATAGGAGTTATCTGTGAGTTTCTAGACGCCTAAACCGGGTTTTTTAGGAAAATATGCAGGTTTATAGTGAGCACTTTAGTCATGATTGATATCATGGCCGGTCGATTACCCCTAATACGGTAGGGGCGGGTTCACGAAAAATATCTGCCAATAATTGACAATCTCAAAAACCCGCCCTTTTAATCGCGGTCACTCGATCGGACATGAT
>NZ_JAUBTI010000013.1:0-45436 GCF_036702415.1 Microcoleus sp. D3_18a_C4
CGCCCGTCCTTTTTGGACGGGCGGGACGCCCATCCCACAAACTTGTGGAAGTTATTTAATTCTCATTCCATAGTGATTCATCCGCTACCATTATCCCTCGATGTACTGAGTAACAACACTTCGTCTTGCCGATGAATCGGGCCCCAATTTCCGAAATCGAAGGGACAAGGAACCAGGAACAAGGAATTTTTTTTAATTTTCCCAGCAAGAAAAATTATTTAATTCGGCCGAATGCTTTCTACATAAGAGCCTTCAACCTTTATTTGACGATCGCTCTAAAGTTAGATAAAATAATTCATATTTTATGGTTAGCAGCTTTGAGAAAATTTTAAGCAGCTTTGTATAGCGAGCAACAATATCACTAGAGTGTTTATTGTTACCTTGAATACGTAGAAACCAAATAATTGGAGGGAGCGAGAAATTGGAAGTTTTTGAACGAGCACAACTGCAAACGCCCTCAACCCGAATGGCTGCTGTCCAGTCTTTTTCCAAAAAAGCGAGTATTGCAGTAATGGCGATCGGCTGTACAGTCCTTTTGGGGTGGATATTCGATCTGCCACTCTTAAAAAGCATTCTGCCCGGACTCGTGACGATGAAAGCCAATACTGCGGTGTGCTTTATTTTGGGCGGGTTTTCTCTATTCATCCAACAGCGGCGGCGGCCAGAATTAACAGCAAGAAAGTATCAAAAAAAGCATAAATCTTTAATTTTTGGATGTTCATTTTTAATTATATTAATTAGCCTATTAACCCTCGTTCAATATAGCTTTAATTTAGACTTAGGTATCGACCAACTGCTATTTAAAGAAAGTTACACCTTGACAACCCCCGGAACACCAGGACGCATGGCACCGAATACTGCTGGTGCTTTTTTATTGCTGGGAACAGCGCTGCTGCTGCTGTCAGAACGTCGGCCTAAATACTTGCGGATTCAAATCTTAAGCTGTTGTGCATTTTTAATTGCATTTACGGGTTTGATAGGCTATTTCTACGACAAAGCTTTATTTTACCAAATTGGCAAAAATACCGGCATGGCTTTGCACACTGCCGCAGCATTTATGTTGCTGAGCTTCGGCATTTTATTTGCCAGTCCAGAGCGAGGATTGATTGCAGTAATGACGAGCGATCGCGCGGGCGGCATCATGGCGAGGCGCTTGTTGCCACGGGCAATCATTATCCCGCCTTTAGTCGGTTATTTCATCCTCTTGGGAGATCGGTTACAAGCCTACACGCCGGAGGTAGGGATATCGCTGTTAAGTGTATTGAACGTGATTATTTTTACAGTTCTGATTTGGCAGAATGCAAAAACTCTCTGCAGCGCAGACCGGAAGCGCTATCGAGCGGAACTGGGACTGAGGAAAGCTAAATTAGACTTAGAAAATCAAGTTGAAAAACGGACTCTCCAACTGCAAATCGCCAACGAGCAATTGCAGCAGCAAATTTTCGACTCTCAAACAACAAAGCAGGCGCTTCAAAAAAACTATAACCTGTTGATGGCAGTCATCAACAGTACGCCAGCCGCCCTATTTGTCAAAGATATTCATGGCCGTTACCTAATGCTTAATGCTGCAGGAGCAAGTATAATTGGCAAGTCTGTAGACGACATTATCGGCAGAGATGACAGCGAGTTATTTCCGCCGGAAATTGCGGGCAATATTATAAAAACCGATCGCCCAATCATGGCAGCGGGAACAACGGAAGCAATTGAAGAAGAGCTGCCAGTCAAAGGCAATTTGAGGATATTTCTTTCTACAAAAAGTGCTTACCGGGACGGGTTAGGAAAGATCAGCGGTATAGTTAGCATCGCGCGGGATATTACTGAGAGCAAACAAGCCGAAATCGCCAACAGAAGTCTGGCAGCAATTCTGGAAGCGACCCCGGATTTTGTAGGTATCTCCAACCTCGAAGGACGCCCGATTTACATCAACAAAGCAGGCCGAAAAATGGTGGGTATAGACGAAAACGAAGATATATCCAACCGACAAGTTGCAGAATTCACGCCAGCGTCAGGCCGCAGCAATTTGAATCAAGCGATCGCCACCGCTATTTCCGAGGGCTTTTGGAGTGGAGAAACAGCCTTCGTGTCAGGAACGGGACTCGAAATTCCCATCAGCCAAGTTATCATCTCCCACTCCGCACCGGACGGCAAACTCGCATACATTTCGACGATCGCCCGCGACATCAGCGATCGCAAACAAGCTGAACAGGCGCTGCAACTGTCTCAAGCTCGTTTCGCCGGCATTTTAGAAATTGCCGAGGACGCGATTATTTCTGTGGATGCTGACCAAAAAATTATCCTGTTCAACCAAGGTGCAGAACGGATTTTCGGGTGGAGTGCAGCAGAGGCGATCGGGCAATCCCTGAGCCTGCTGTTGCCCGAAGCTTTTGCCACGCATCACAGTCACCTCGTCAGCAATTTCGGCGACAACGTTCAACAAGCCCGAAAAATGGGCAACCGCAAAGAAATTTTCGCCCGCCGCCGAGATGGTACGGAATTTCCCGCCGAAGTTTCTATTTCCAAACTCGAAGTTGCAGGCGAAATCATATTCACAACTATTTTGCGCGACGTGACAGCCAGCCGAGAAGCCGAAGAATCTGTGCGTCTGAGCGAGGAAAGATACCGATCGCTGGCAATGGCGACCGCACAGATGGTTTGGACGACCAACGCTAGCGGAATCTTCGACAAGCCTCAGCCTGATTGGATAGCTTATACGGGCATGAGTTGGAAAGAGAAGGACAACTGGATAGAAGCAGTGCACCCAGAAGACCGCGATCGCACAATTCAAGCTTGGATGGGGGCCATAGAAACAAAAAGTCTCTACGAAGTCGAGCACCGCTTGCGGGCCGCCGACGGCAGCTACAGACACTTCTGGGTGCGGGGCGTCCCCCTTTTGGCAGCCGACGGCAGCATTCGCGAATGGGTGGGAACTCACACCGACATTAGCGATCGAGTCCAAGTTTTGGAAGCACTCAAGCAGTCCGAGGGACAGTATCGATCGCAAGCAGCCGAGCTCGAAAAAGCTGTCCACGAGTTGCACCAAACTCAAACTCAACTAATCCAAACCGAAAAAATCTCTTCTCTCGGCCAGCTAGTCGCCGGCGTCGCCCACGAAATTAACAATCCGATTAACTTCATCTACGGCAACATCACCCACGCCACCCAATACGCCACAGACTTACTCAGTTTGCTCCACCTTTACCAGGAAAAATACCCAAATCCCGTCCCAGAAATTGTAGAAGCAGCCGAAGATATTGAAGTTGATTACTTAATGGAAGACTTTACAAAGATTTTGGAATCAATGAAAGTAGGAGCCGATCGCATCCGCGACTTAGTTGTATCCTTACGCAACTTTTCCCGACTCGACGAATCGCAGATGAAGCGAGTAGATATTCACGAAGGAATCGAAAGCACTTTGCTAATTTTGCAGCACCGGATTAAAGCTAATGTACTTCGTCCCGCTATTGAGATTATCAAAGAATACGGCAATTTTCCAAAAGTCGAGTGCTATGTAGGTCAGCTCAATCAAGTATTTATGAATCTTTTAGGAAATGCGATCGACGCCCTCGAAGAGTACAACAGCACTCATTCTTCAAAAGAAATATATTGTCACCCCAACCGAATTCGGATTAGCACCAGTGCGAACTCAGAAACAGTAACAATTCGGATTGCCGACAACGGGATGGGAATCAATCAAGAAGTTATTGGCAAGTTGTTCGACCCATTTTTTACTACTAAACCTGTCGGCAAAGGCACAGGCTTGGGACTGTCAATCAGCTATCAGATTATAGTTGAAAAACACCGAGGCAAATTGCAGTGTATTTCCACGCATGGGGAAGGTGCAGAGTTTGTCATCGAGATTCCCATTTGCCAAAAAGTATCGCCTCTAGTCACAGGAAATAATCAATTAGCAGCAGTTGGTAGTTAATTGTTAGTTGCGATCGGTGGCATCGGAATTAATATTACCCGAAATCAGGAAACGGCAGTGCCGTTTCCCTACAATTATATCATTCCGAAGCTAGCGGATTTGATATAACCGGGCGGTTGGAAACCGCGTCTACACAAACGATGTCCGCCTCCGCGGACGAAGAAATATCGAATTTGAGATAAATGTGCGATGACTTACGCCCCGCTACGCTACGACTCTTCAACCCGCGGAGGCGGGTTTTGTCTGTGTAGACGCGGTTTCAACCGCCGGGGTTTTTGGGTTGATGGCCGATGGGATTTTTGGGTTGATGGGCGATCGAATTTGAGAGAAATGTGCGATGGGATTTGATATCATTCCGGCACAGCCAGAATTGATATGACATAAGCTCTGCCTCAAGATCGCCCAAAACCGCAATAATTCTTTACAATAAAATAGTAAATATGATTATTCACTTAAATAAATCCCTTGAAAATGCCTGTAAACCAACTTTCTCCAACCACAGCTTCCACGGAAACACAGACACTCGACTTTGATATAGCCATCGTCGGAGGCGGCATAGTCGGGGCCACATTAGCCAGCGCCTTAAAAGATTCCGGCTTAAAAATCGCTATAATTGAAACCCAACTCCCCGCCGTCGCCGCAGCCAAAAAACAAGCCTATGCAATCACCCTGCTATCAGGAATGATCTTAGAAGGTATCGGCGTGTGGCAGCAAATCTTGCCGCAAATCACCACCTTCGAGCAAATTAGCCTCTGCGACGGCGACTATCCCGGTGTAGTCGAATTCCACCGCCCGGATTTGGGAAATACTGGCAAATTGCCCGTACCAAAAACAGCTTTAGGTTACGTTGGCGAGCACCGAGTCATGCTGTCAGCTTTGCAAGAATCTTTGGCAAAAAACCCGAATTTTAGTTGGGTTTGTCCGGCGGAAGTAGTCGAGGTAAAATATTTAACCGATTGCGCGGAAATAGAAGTCAAACAAAACGGCGAAACTCGGACTATTCGCACCAAATTATTAGTCGCCGCCGACGGTTCGCGATCGCGCATCCGCACCGAAGCCAACATCAGCACTCGCGGCTGGAAATACTGGCAATCCTGCGTTGCTATCACTATTAAAGCAGAAAAACCGCACAATGATATCGCTTTTGAGCGCTTTTGGCCGAGCGGCCCGATGGGAGTCTTACCATTACCTGGGAACCGCTGTCAAGTAGTTTGGACAGCACCCCACGCGGAAGCAAAAGCTTTGCAGTCAATGGACGAAAAAGAATTTTTGACTTTGTTGGAACAGCGCACGGGCGGGCTTTTAGGGCGTTTAGAATTGGAGAGCGATCGCTTTTTGTTTCCGGTGCAGTTAATGCAGAGCGATCGCTACGTTTTGCCCAGATTAGCACTAATTGGCGACGCGGCCCACTGCTGCCATCCCGTCGGCGGCCAGGGATTGAATATGGGCATTCGAGACGCAGGGGCGATCGCCCAAATCTTGCAGCAAGCGCACCAAAAAGGCGAAGATATCGGCGATTTGCGAGTATTGAAACGGTATCACAACTGGCGCAAAAAAGAGAATTTAATCGTGTTAGGATTTACCGATTTTCTAGACAGATTATTTTCCAATACTTGGCTGCCAATTGTAGCATTTCGCCGCTTTGGATTGTGGTGTTTGCGGACAATTCCCCCAGTGAGGTTTTTAGCCTTACGCTTGATGACAGGCTTGATGGGGCGGCCGCCGGAATTAGCGCAAAATTAGGTTTGTACACCCACCCACCATCAAAGAAACCGGGTTTTTTCCAAATCTTTGCACTGTCACCAATTCTGTCGCAAAAACCCGGTTTCTGGCCACCCGTGGTTCCAAGACTAAACTAAATTTATCGATGAATGGTATATAATTAAGATAGAACAGAGCTATGAGTGGAATTGACCGTGAAATTACTCTAGAAACTCGAACCAGTCTCATTGATAAACATCTCCCCGGAACCCAAAAAGCCCAAAGTGAATTTGAAAACGAAGGAATCGTCCATCTCTTTAATGATAGAGAAACAATGGAAAGAGTGGCCGCAGAAATTAAGCTAAGAGGGGAACGCACAGGAGAGGACGATGTAGAGGATAATTATGAACGCTATGGATTGTACTTTTCAGAACCCATTGGTTATATACTGAAAGCAGACGGGACTCAGATACCACTAAATTACGGTGAAATAAAGATTAAAAAAACTACAGGTAAATACCATGTCATACCTCGCACAAGACCCCGCACAAGCTACTAAAATTAGTCAAGAATCAGAGCAAGAGACTGATTGGGAGTTTGCGGAAATCTGGGCCGATACTCTGATATCTCCGCCTTATATCCTGATGTTAGTCAAGGAAATTTCAGGAAAATTTTGCATCCACAACCCGGCACAAAATTATAAAGTTATTTTTTCTAGTGACAATTACGAAGCGGCTAAAATGTGGCTGCTAGAGGATGAATATGAGCGTTTGAATAGTCGCATTTTACGAGAAGTATAAAATAAAGTGGTGTCGCCACATCCGCCAGGGGTTCAAACCCCTGGCTAATAGCGAAAGTCGGTTGAAACCGACTGAAAATCCGAGATAAAAATGAAAAACTCTTTAGTCCTCATAGCGAGGACTTTTGCTATGAGACAGGGGTTTCAACCCCTGGCGGACTATCGGGCTAACCGAGGTTTCTGGCCACTCGCACCATCAAATAAACCGGGTTTTTTCCTCAATCTTTGCAATGTTACGAAGTTGGTCGCAAAAACGCGGTACAATGATCGACTCAGCTCAAACCCAGCCCTGACGGCAATAGAAAAACTATGCAGCCCGAACAAGAACAAGAAATTCTCAACCTGCGCGATCGCCAATTAACGCCCAAACAAATTGCCCGAAAGTTAGGATTGAAAGCATCCGAAGTCAGTACCTTTCTTCAATTTCATGCAGAACAAACAGCCCTCGCTAGCGCCGAAAAAGGAGAGTTATTGCCCGTTGCTCAATGTCTCGTGGATGTAAATTTTGCGAAGGTATTGTTGGGGAATGAAACCTCGGAAACGAGCGGTTTGGGTTTAGTGGTGGTGACTCGTTCCAAGGGATACAATCGTTTTGTTACAGCCTCTTATTTGATCGACTACTGGTGTTTGGGAGTTAAGGATGTCATCCCGCCACGTAACTGCAACGATAGCCAATATAAAAATCTCGTTGAGAATTCTTACTCGCCGTTTCTGGGATACGAAGAGATTAGTTTAGAACAAGCACAAGCCCTGGTTTGGGGTGCGATCGCCTATGCCAAAACATTAGGCTTTGAACCGCACCGCGATTTCGAGCAGTCGAAGGCTCATTTAGGAGAATCAACCAGCGAAATTGGCTTAAAATTCGGTCGCAATGGAAAACCTTGTTATATTGAAGGGCCTCACGATAATACAAGGAAAATTATCAATACGCTTAAAAACTCTGTGGGAGAGGGTAATTTCGATTACTTGTTCGGGATGGGGTAGAAATTGATACGGTTCAGTTAATCCCTAAGAGGTATGAAATCAGCGCTTATCTTGCTACACCTGTTGGCAGAGAACTTCTTGTCAGGACTGTTTGGCAGATAGATACCTATACAGATGTTCCTCGATTGATTACCTTGATTCCTGATTAATTTTAAATATCTTGGTTGCCAAAGCGATATGAAATATCAACATCAGGTTCATGGGGAAGAATAATTTAGTTTTATACTAATTTGTTCGTGTCCCTTAGTTGGGTCAAAGTCTAAATAAACGATATCGCCTCGACTCGGAATGTAGGGATTTGATTGTGGCACCAAACTTCGTTCCCCACAGCAACTCCACTATCAATCTCATTATGAAGATTCTCTGGGGTAATCGCTTCAACTAACTCCTCAAGGGAATATCGCCGACGAGTTATCGGCTCGATCGTCAGCCTACCATCTATCAACACAAGCTGCACTTGGGAACCTTCAGCTAAGTTAATCTCTTTAGCTAAATGCTGTGGAATCCGAACAGCAAGACTGTTTCCCCACTTGGCGATCGTCCCAACCATAGCCTAATCCTCTAGCTAATGATACTACTCTGAGGACTTCACCCTTTTTTTGAGGATGTATATACAGAGTGTCTACAGTATAGCAACTAATAGTAAAGAAACCGGGTTTTTACGATTTTTGCCGACAGTAACGAAGTATCTCGAAAAAACGCGGTTTCTGGCCACCCACCCATCAAAATCAATAGCCGTTGTTTTTTCGTTGGGTTTACGTTAGGATATAGTAAAGAGGTGAAACTATGCAGATTACAAATAAAAAATTTAGGTTGCGAAGCGGTGCAAATTGGACATCGTTTGAGAAGTTTCGTTTGCAGGGCGCAGAAGCACTCAGTTCGATCGCCAATGGTGTCATTGCTACTCTCCAGACAAAAACAGGACAGTACCGCATTATTGAGGAACGTGACTTTCAAGCAATGTATGGACTAGCCCGTGATGTCGATCGGCTAAGGGGAGGATTGCGTGTCGTCATCTTGGCTGTGCGGGCAGCACAAAAACACCCCGATCCAGAGAATCTGAATCTACTTGCTGAAGCAGTTGCTATGCTGGGAGATATGCCTGAGCTTCCTACCCGCAATAGCTTCGATGAATTAGTTCCAGAGAATTTCGACTTGGATGAGGATGATGAAGTGATGCTCGATCCCGATCAAATTGAGCGTCCTTTGCAATCTGAAAGTGCGATCGATCTTGAT
The DNA here is from genome assembly GCF_036702415.1 of Microcoleus sp. D3_18a_C4. NCBI lineage: Bacteria > Bacillati > Cyanobacteriota > Cyanophyceae > Oscillatoriales > Microcoleaceae > Microcoleus > Microcoleus sp. D3_18a_C4. The sequence goes on from NZ_JAUBTI010000013.1 coordinate 8,646, forward strand.
GGAACATTTTAGAGGGTGTGAGGGAAAGTGAGCGATTTTTCAGATGAGGAGATTTACCGAGAGATTGGTGCGATCGTCAGCCAGTACGATATCCTTAAATGCGATCTGTGTGCCAAAGCCGTGTTAAAATGGCTGGCAGAAAATGGAATTGCCGGTAAGTTACTTAAGCTCAAAACTAAGTATAGAGAAGAATTTATCTTAAGTACACGCTTAGAAAGGTGGGGTGGAACAAATGAGTCTATTACCACGAATGGCACTCACTACGGAGTTGAAGTACGTGGGCGAGTTTTTGATAATTTGTCAACAGAGGGACTGTCTAGAGAAGATTGGGTGAATGATTTTTCCTGTCGTAGAGGAGAGTTTATAGTTGAAGAATTAGACAGTTTCTAAAAGTGTTTATGGTTGAAAAAAGGAGAGTATTTAGATGAGCGGACTTTTTGAGATATTGAGTAAAATCCATAAAAAACCAGGAATGTATATCGGACGGGCTTCGGCAACCGATCTTTTTATGTTTATAGTCGGTTATAGAACGGCTAGAGAAGAGTTGGGATTTGAACCAACAGAAAAGGAAATGGAATTTTATGGCGACTTTCAACCCTGGTTGCAAAAGCGATATGAAGTATCAACATCAGGTTCATGGGCAAGAATAATCGAGTTTTATACTAACAATGAAGAACGAGCCTTTTATCGTTTTTATGAGTTGCTTGATGAGTTTTTGCAGCGAGATAGCCATTCAGAAGTAACGCAAGTTAAGGAAACAGTCGGTAATTTAACAACTGGATAGTGAATCGTGAAATACCGTATATCCGCCATCATCTGTGGTTCAAAATCAAAGAAACCGGGTTTTTGACCTCCGCGCTGTCGCCCACAACCGCCAGGGGTTGAAACCCCTGGCTAATAGCGAAAGTCGGTTGAAACCGACTGACAAGCTGAGATAAAAATGAAAAACTCTTTAGTCCTCATAGCGAGGACTTTCGCTATGAGACAGGGGTTTCAACCCCTGGCTGGCGGACTATCGGGCTAACCGAGGTTTCTGGCCACTCGCACGATCGAAGAAACCGGGTTTTTTCCTGAATATTTGCACTGTTAGGAAGTATGCTGGCAAAAACCCGGTTTCTGGGCGCTCGCACAATCTAAGAAACCGGGTTTTTCCCCAAATTTTTGCACTTTTTTAAGCTGAAATATGGGGTTTCCATTCGTTACGGATAGCTTGTACTAACAGCCCTTCGCCGTTCCGCACTATTCCCCGGCGGCGATTTTCCTCAACTACAGCGATCGCATCTCTAACTACTTCAACATTGTTACTTAGAATCAAAGTCTTTAGCCAAGGGTTAAGATGAAATCCAGCCATTTCCACTTCCTCCAAAATTGTATTAGACATAACTTTAAAAGTCGATGGTAGAGCTTTCGGAGAATTGGGGACAGTTTCAGCTAATGCCAGCAGGCGATCTAGATGTGCTATGCCATAAGTATCAGCAAATTCTTTAGCTGTCTGGATGTACTCAATTAGTTGTGTCATGTTTATCTCCTGACTTTTTCAAAGTTTGCGGTGGAAGGCTTACCACTAAATAACAGCTTATAAGCTACTTTCAAAAATGTCGCAGAAAATTATTTCCGGTATATGAAAAAGAATCGGAAAATTTTTTCCGATGTTTGGCTCAACCGGAAAAATATTCCTATTATGCGCTAGTGATGGTAAACTCAACAAGAGGGAGACCAAGTTCTGAGAGGGGTTGGCATGACTGAGACTGTTAACTTATGGCAAAGCTTTTTAATATTAAAGATAGTTACTGATTATGGTTTGAGCCGGACACACAAAGCTATTCTTCTCGCTAGGTTTCCCGATGAAAATACGGTAAAGAGTAACAAAGAGGTTGCAGAGGAAGCGTTCGCAGAAGAAAATTCTAACCTTCCGAGCAACCCTGAGACTGTTCAGCGGCAAATGTGCACGATATATAAGCTTTTCTGCCCAAAAGAAAACGGGGAAGGTTTTTTGGGTTGTAACGACAGAAGTAGTCCGGTGAAAGATGCTGCATTTCGAGATTGGCTGAAACCGCAGTATGAAAAATGGCGATCAAGTCAAGGGAGTGCATTCAGTACAGGCGATCGCACCCCTGCTATTTCTTGTAACCCTTTTATTCATCAGACTGGTAGAGTTGACGACCCGCAACTATTTTTTGGCAGAGAGCGGGAAATTAGGCGAGTATTGGAGGTTCTTAACAGCAATGTCAGTGTAGCTTTGATAGGAGAGGAAGGCATCGGGAAATCTTCTCTGCTATGGGCTATTTGTCAACAGGCTGAAAATCTCCTATTCTCGCCACGGCAGCCAATTTACTTAGACCTAAATGGAGTCCGAGATGAAGATGACTTCTACACAGCTTTGTGCGAAGAAGTTGGCATCCATAAAAACCAGGGAACTCTCCTGACTCGTGATTTAAAAAAATATAAATTGCTACTAGCTATAGATAATGTCGGAAAGATGAGTTGTGAAGGTTTTACTCCTCATCTGCGAGGTTACTTGCGGGGTTTAGCTGAGGGGCAAAATTCACCTTTGAAACTAATTGTAGCTGCTAGCAAACCCCTGGATAAATTCTTTAATGACAGTCAGGATGAAGTGAACACATCTCCGTTTTCAGGTATTTTTCAACAAGAAAATATTAAGCCTTGGGATGCACCAATTGCCAGTGCCTTTATTAAAGCTCGTCTTGCTGTGACTTCGGTGCGTTTTACCGAAGAGGAAATAAGCCAGCTAGTACAAGAAAGTGGCGGTCATCCACGACGACTGATGCAGTTGTGCTCTCAAAATTATGCGCGATATGTGGAGGATGTAAAATGAGCGATCGCAACACCGACGTTCCCCGTTTAGACTTAGCTCCTAAATTAAAGCAACCTCTTTCATTATCAAAACCGCTCGATTACTTGCGATTGTTATACTGGGTGTTTTTCTTTCCCCAAGCCTTGCGGTGGTACGTCTACAATAGAGTATCTATTTCAGAACGCTACAAAAATCCTAAAAAAGATTCAGGATTATTTCTTAATCCCATAATAACTGGGTTACTTATACAAGTAATGGTAGTCATATTCCTTACACTATTGACTTGGAGTGTAATTCTTACATTGATTAATTGTTCAGTAGATGCGGAATATATATCAGTCAGCTTTTTCGTTACTATTTTGTTGTGTCTCATAACCTTGGCATCTGTACTAATTGAAAAAGATATATTTTTGTCAGAATTTAAGTCACGAACAGCCAAATATCTAACAATAATCATTTTTTTAAGCTTGAATTGTAATCTGGCAATTTTTACTGTCAGTGCTATAAAAGAAGCCTCTACTAACCTTGGACTTATCGGGATTTTAGGTATATTAGCAGGTATGTGGTTGGGTGTAGGAGGTATTGCGACACTAGCCATTTTAGAGGTGAATGACTTAGCTATTATATTAGTTATTGGTGGAGTGTTATTAATGTCATTAATGCTTTGCTTGTATCTGCCAATTGAGTTCAAAGTTACAGATGTTTTTGTCTTTCTAAAAAGCCTGTTAGTTCGCGCATTTTTTTTTCTCAGTTGTGTAATTGGTTCATTTATCGGATTGCTGCGCCCAGATAACTGGTTTTTTACATTACCAATAAGCCAAACATTATTTAAAATAGAACTTACGCACAGAGCTAAAGAAAACAGCAGCCCAAGGGTTTTGAGTAATCAGTTTGGTTCCCGATATTCTGGATATTCAGATTTTCTGATTTCTTCATCTCCCCATCTTCCCCTGTCTCAAGAATTGCCATCTGATTATGTCTTTGAAATGCGTAAGTCCTATAGAAATCATCTAGGCTTGCTGTTTCCTCGTGTAACTGTCCTGCCTAATCCCTATCTCACAGAGCAATTAAAAGAATGGCTACGACAAGATTGGGAGACAGGAATACACAATGCTTATGAAATTTATACTTATACTCTCCAGTTCATTCCTGTAATTCAAGCTTTAAACCAAGTTCTTGCTGAAGAACCAGAGCAAGTCGTCGATCGTATAGCACATTTAACAGATCATCCTTACAAATGGGAATTGGTGCGCTTTATTTCAGGTTCTATCTATACAAATTTTATTCAATTTGATCCTCCTTCTTGTGCTGTTGCCCGTGGTTTCTTGAATTTACATAAGCAGTGGCCATACGATGCAATGAAAGCCTTTGAAACAGTCAGAAATCTACATTATGGAGAAGAAATGTGGAGAATAAGTCTAATTATGTTCATATATCAGGATACTATGAAATTGAAGGATATTGCTGCGTTATCTCTATATAGAGTCCCTGAAAAACCTTGGCTGCGTTCGGATATTTGGAAAGCTATCTTTAGTTTGTATGAGATTATAGGGGATATTCAATTTATTCAGAATAGTTCGTCTCGTTCTGCCAGAGCCTCCGCTCTTAGCCATGCTTTAGGAGAACTCAAAAACTTGCGAGATAGAGCTGATGCTGTACCTCAACCAGAGCGAGAAATAGTTAGAAAAATAGCGTGGAATTGGTCGAAAGCGATATTAGATGTAGCTAGTGAGGTTGGGAACGTTTCTATTACTGAGCGAGTGCGTAATCCCTACGTGGTTGGCGACCCTGTTGAGGGGAACCTGTTTGTTGGACGAGAGGATATACTCAAACAGCTCAAAGAAGTGTGGATATTGAGTAAGCAACTTCAGTCTGTGGTTATCTACGGTCATCGACGCATGGGCAAAACTTCTATTCTGCTTAACGCTGCTAAGTCCCTAGGGTCACAGGTAAAAGTAGCCTATGTCAATCTATTGCGATTGGGAAATATTCCTCAAGGAGTTGGAGAGGTGTTGATGGCAATTAGCGATCAAATTTCTGATGCTGTCAACATTCCACCTCCTGCCGATGAGGATTTGCTGAATCTTCCCTACCGTACTTTTGAGCGCTATTTGAAACAAGTAGAGGCAAATCTGAGTGAAACGGGTTTGATTATTGCTTTAGATGAGTTTGAGAAGATTGAAAAACTGATTGAGAATGGAAAAATTGACACTGACTTTATGGAGGTTCTGCGCGGGATGGTACAAATGAGTCCTAAAATAGCTTTTGCCTTGGCTGGTTTGCATACTTTAGACGAGATGACTGGGGATTACTCTCACCCTTTCTTTGCTAGCTTTATTAATATCAAGGTTAGCTTCATGGAAAGTGCAGCTACCCGCCAGATTCTTACTAATCCAAATAAAGATTTCCTTCTTGACTACGCGCCCGAAGCCTTATCTACAATCTATGGTTTGACTACTGGACAGCCTTATTTAGTTCAGCTAGTGGGATTTCAGCTAGTTCGCCGCTACAATGACCAAGTTTTTGAGAATGGAAATTCTCGCGATCCGGTCTTTACAGTAGAAGATGTGAGGGCAGTTATTAATGACCCTGAATTCTTTCAGCGGGGACGCTACTACTTCGATGGCGTTTGGGGTCAGGGGGCGCAGGATGCTCCCGGACAGCAAGAGGTATTAAGAGCGATCGCACCTCACCCAGAAGGACTCGATATCAACACGCTAGCTGAAATTACTGGCATGAACGAGACAAATTTACAGCAAGCACTTAACTCTTTGATACGTCACGATGTAGTTTGGGAAAGGGATGGCAAGTGGCGAATTATTGTCGAACTATTTCGCCATTGGGTGCTGTCGATAAATGTATAGTGTGCTTGCATAAGTCCTGATTAGGTTCGCCACTGATTAAGCCAGCGAACTTGCCCTTTCCAGTCAGCAGCTTGTGTTTCTGAAAGCAGGCGATCGAGCGAAGCAATTAGACTAGATAATGTCCAACTGTTTTGAGCCGCCAAAATGATGCCACCATGTTCGGGATAACGCTGAGCTAAAACCTGAAAGTCCCGGATATTAAACGTAAAAATACACCGCCCTCGCGCTGTTGCTTCTAGCAATTGAGCCTCATCGCTAGCATCTAAAGCCATCCACTCAGTCGGTGTCCGAGTGACATCGTGACTGCGAGATAAAAGGGCGGCTTGCAAAGCTTTAATAGAGGTATCGGCATCTAGATGCAATAGCGGTTTAGACATTAGCAGCTTCGATAATTTGCTCAGCCGCAATAGATGCGTCTATTTCTTGATAGTGAGCCGCATAAAAAGCGAGAACATCGTTCACTTGAGCTTCACTTAAGTCATACTCAGTGGCAATTTGGTTGGGAGAAAAACCCCATTTCTGCGCTGCGATGACTACTGTTTGCACCCGCAACCGAGTGCCGCGCAAAACGGGAACGAGTTCGCCGCTAGCGCCGCGCACATAGGTGATTTCAGGAAAAGCCGGATCGTCATTCCGCTGGTTGAGGGTAGCGACTTTTTCGGCTACAGCCCAGAGGATAAACTGATCGAACGAAATGCCTTGGAGTGTTGCCAATTTTTCAGCTTCTTGCTGTAACTGAACGGGTAAGTTTAAGGCGTAGGATGTCATCGATCTAACTTCCGTTTGCTAATATAATTTCATCGGTTCATTCTTTAACAACTTCCATCAACTCCTCAATCAAAACATCGAGGGTGCGAGCTATCTTTTGAATGGATGTGATATCAACCGTTGCTAGTCCTTCCGATCGCGCATAGTGCCTGACTGTGCTGTACGGAACCTCCGATCGATCGGCAACATCCTTTAGCGTCCATCCTTTTTCGTCAGCCAACTCTCGGATTCGGAACCTAACTAACCCTATTCTACTTGACAAACGATAAGTATCTATGTTTCTAATTCAAACACAATAGTCGATCGACAGTTAAACAGTATTTTGTATGGTGCGGATCTGTCAGAAGTCCGCGCGTGCGAAGCTATCCCGTAGGGAATCGCACTTAAAGATATCTGATGAATCCGCACCCGAGGTACTCGCGCACAATCAAAGAAACCGGGTTTTTTCCCAAATCTTCCCACCGTAACAAAGTATCTCGCAAAAACCCGGTTTCTGCCCACCCACCCATCAAATACAAAACAACTGCCGACAGCCAAAACTGTCAACAGTTGTTTTATATATTCTATGCGGATGGCGAGACTCGAACTCGCAAGGACATAATGCCACACGCACCTCAAGCGTGCGCGTATACCAATTCCGCCACATCCGCTCTTTCTGGCAATCTCCGGGATTTTTGCGTTACGAGTTAAAGATTCACAGGTTGAGGTTCCTGACATTTAACTTGTGACTTGCCCTTTGACACCGCCGATTTACAATCATAGCACCACTACCAGCAAAATGTAAAATAAATTTTTGTGAACAATTTCTGCAAAACGATTATCCAGAACATACCGAAAGGCATTATTGTACAGAATATTGAGTGAATTAAGCAGCGAAGATGGGGTTCTCGAAAATTTTAATCGCTAATCGGGGAGAAATAGCTCTCCGCATATTGCGGACCTGCGAGGAAATGGGGATTGCCACGGTCGCCGTACACTCCACCGTAGATAAACACGCCCTGCACGTCCAGTTGGCAGACGAAGCCGTTTGCATCGGCCCCCCCACCAGCAGCAAAAGCTATTTAAACATCCCCAACATCATCGCGGCTGCCCTGACACGCAATGCCGCAGCCATTCACCCCGGTTACGGCTTCCTCGCCGAAAACGCCCGATTTGCCGAAATCTGCGCCGACCATCAAATTACCTTCATCGGGCCGTCTCCGGCAGCAATGCGGGCGATGGGCGACAAATCCACCGCCAAAGAAACCATGCAGCGGGTGAAAGTCCCCACAGTTCCCGGTAGCGACGGATTGCTGGCGGACGATCGCGAAGCTTTGTCGATCGCCCGCGAAATCGGCTATCCTGTGATGATCAAAGCCACCGCCGGCGGTGGAGGCCGCGGGATGAGGCTAGTTAGAGAACCCTCGGAACTCCCCAAACTATTCTCAGCAGCCCAAGGCGAAGCCGACGCAGCCTTCGGCAACCCCGGACTTTACCTCGAAAAATTCATCGAAAAACCCCGGCACATCGAAATCCAAATCCTCGCCGACAACTACGGTAACGTCATCCACCTCGGCGAGAGAGATTGTTCGATTCAGCGGCGACACCAGAAACTCCTCGAAGAAGCCCCCAGCCCCGCCCTCAGCCAGAAACTGCGAGATCAAATGGGTCACGCTGCCATTGCCGCCGCCAAATCCATCAACTACACAGGTGCGGGCACAGTCGAATTTCTGCTTGACAAATCGGGCAAGTTCTACTTTATGGAAATGAACACCCGCATCCAAGTAGAACATCCCGTCACCGAGATGATTACAGGCCTCGACTTGATAGCCGAACAAATCCGCATCGCCCAAGGAGAAAAACTGCAAATCAAGCAAAACCAAGTAATTCTCAACGGCCACGCGATCGAGTGTCGCATCAACGCCGAAGACCCCGATCGCAATTTCCGACCCCACCCCGGCATAATCAGCGGTTATTTGCCTCCCGGTGGCCCCGGCGTGCGGATGGACTCTCACGTCTACACCGATTACGAAATACCCGCTTACTACGATTCTTTAATCGGTAAGGTAATTGTATGGGGGCGCGATCGACCGACAGCCATCCGCAGGATGAAACGGGCATTGCGGGAATGCGCCATCACCGGCGTTCCTACCACCCTGGGCTTTCACCAAAAAATCCTCGATTCCCCCGAGTTTCTCAGCGGCGAAGTTTACACGAATTTCGTCGAACAGTTCTTGAACCAAAACAGTCATTAGTCACTTGGCCGTTGGCAGTTGGCAGTCAACCGCCAACAGTCAACAGTCAACAGTCAACCGCCAACCGCCAACTCCTACATCATCATCGTCAGTAGCCCTTGCTGGCCGAGAATCATTTCTCGCAGCAAGCTACAGATACCGACCCAAATAATCGGCGTAATGTCCACCCCGCCGATCGGCGGTACAATCTTTCTAGTTACGGCTAAAAAAGGTTCCGTGGGCCAAGCAATCAGACTCAACGGCAACTTGCTCAGGTTCACCTCGGGATACCAAGTCAGGACGATCCGAAAAATAAATAGCAAAGTCATCACCACTAGGACAGAGCCCAGAATCCAACTTGCAACGGTAATACCAGTCATGGGTCTTATCTCGAAATTTTAAGTTTTGTTAAGTCTGCTATTCATAATTTTAACCGTTTCACAGGTGCGATCGAAAGTATAAAATTAATAAAAATCAAATTGTTGTAACAAAGGCTTTGAATCTATGACTCCTTCTCTCGCGAACTTTTTGTACAGCCTGCTGGTGGGCGTGACAGTGGTAGTGATTCCAGCAACGATCGCCCTGATCTTCATCAGCCAAAAAGACAAAATCAAGCGCACCTAAAAAGTCAGCGGGTTTCTAAGTCCGGCGCTGCAAGTCAATTTTCGGCTACACGTCGGGCATTTCCCCAATCCGAGAAACCTCAGATGAGAGCAACTCAGAAGGCCAAACCTTCAGTTGACTGCCAAGCTGAGGTTTTTTCCCGTTAAACTCTTTATTATACTCACTTCCCAAGCTGAAACCCTGACCGGACGCTGCCCCAGAAAGCACAGTCGGGCTGACAGACGTGTAACTAAAAGCAGTTTACACGACTTTAACAGATATAGTGGACATATCGGACAAACTCAAATAAAATAAAAAGTGTTTTTCCAGAAGAATGCCATGCCGTATGTCACACCAAGAGAAGCAGCTAAGGCTTTGGGAGTTAACCCCAGAACCCTTGCCCGATGGTCAGAAGATGGCCTCATCAAGACCATCAAAACCGAGGCAGGACAAAGACGTTACGATATTGCCGAATATCTCAAACAAAAATCCGGTACAACTGAGCTTGCTCGACGTTCTACAGTTTTGTACGCCAGAGTCTCAACATCCAGCCAAAGAGACGATCTCAAAAGACAAACTGAGGCACTTACTACAAGTTACCCAGGCTGTGAAGTCATCACAGAAATTGGATCGGGACTCAATTTTAGGCGGCGAAAGCTTAACGCCATTCTGGAACGAATTATCAGCGGCGATATCCAATGTCTTGTCGTTGCCCACAAAGACAGACTTGCCCGATTTGGCTTCGACCTCATCGAATGGCTGTGTGAAAAATTCGATTGTAAACTCGTGGTTCTCTACCAGCAAAAATACAGTCCACAGGCAGAACTCGTGCAAGATATGTTGTCAGTCGTCCACTGTTTCAGCTCAAGGCTTTACGGACTCCGTAAGTACGAAAAACAACTCAGGGAAGACTCGGAAATACAAAAACAAAAAACGACACTCACAGAAATTGACAGCGAAATTAGCCCCGAACTCTGTGAAGAAAATTCGGGTTTATCCTGGTAGCAAGCTCAACTCAATTTGGCGACATTGGTTAGCCGGTTGTCGCTTTGTTTACAACCATTGCATAGAGGCTTTGAAAAATGGCTTCCGAGGTAGCAGCTATGATTTAGAAGCCCAAATCCTTAACGATTTGCCAGATTGGTTGAAAACAGTACCGAGACACCCCAAAGCCAACGCTGTACAAGATGCTTACGACGCTTGGAGGCAAGCAAAAGCCAATAATGGTGAAGCAAAGTTTCGTAGTTGTCGCCAATCAGTAGCCACCATTAAATTTAAAAAGGGGAATTACATCAAAGGCACGTGGTTCCCTCAACTAACCAAAGGATGTGCTTTTGACTCTTCCCAACCACTGCCAGATTCTTGCGAGTATGGCACCCAGTTAGTGCGAGACAGGCGACGTTGGTTTGCTGTGGTTCCCGAGCATATTTCCACAGAAACAACTACCCAGAATAAGGTAATTGCGCTCGATCCTGGGGTGCGAACATTTTTAACTGGTTACGACGGAGAAACGGTTTTAGAGATTGGCAAGGGAGACATAGAGCGAATCGTGAGATTATGCTTTCACCTTGACAAATTAATTAGCCGTGCCTACCAAAAACAAGTTAGGACTAAGCAACGCCGTTCTTTACTTCGTGCTGCTGATAAAATCCGGCTCGATGTTCGCAATTTAGTGGATGAACTTCATCGCCAAACTGTTAGTTACTTAGTCCGTAATTACAAGGTGGTGTTTATCCCCACTTTTGAAACATCCTCCCTGGTGTTGAGAGCAAAAAGGCGGATTCATACTAAATCTGTACGGTCAATGCTAACTTGGAGCCATTACAGATTTAAGCAGTTACTAATAGCTCTGGCTAAACGTTCCGGCGTCTTAGTCGTAGAAACTAACGAGGCTTATACGTCTAAAACCTGTGGCAAGTGCGGTCACGTTCATGCCAGATTGGGCGGCAACAAAATCTTTAAATGTCCTGAGTGCGGTTATATTGCCGACCGGGATGCAAACGGTGCTTTTGGTATCATGCTAAAAGCTCATGAAGGGTACGCCCTTCACCCTTGCGGGTGATGCTATCGAGGTATTTTCAGGTGTCCGAGAAATCCAAAATGTCTGAAATGTATCGCGTAAATGTACCACTTAATGATAGATGTAAAATCTAACTCGCTAACATAGGAAAGACATAGGAGATAGGCTAATGGTCAATTTAGGATTGAACTGGAGCAGCCTGTTAGGGATTATCCTAGCAGTAGCAGGGGCAGGACTGTATTTTCTGCGATCGTGGCGTCCCAAACTAGCCCGAGACCACGATATTTTTTTTGCAGCCGTCGGCTTGCTGTGCGGCGGTATTCTATTATTTCAAGGATGGCGGCTTGACCCAATTCTGGCATTCGGTCAGTTCCTGCTCAGCGGTACCGCCATATTTTTTGCAACAGAAAGCATCAAGCTGCGAGGAGCGACCACAGCCCAAGCCAAAACTCGCGCCCAATACGTAGATGAAGAGCGACCGGTCAGCAACGCCTACGGTTACGACGGCTACGATTCCGAAATGGAACAGCTAGAACCAGAGGAAGACTATCCGCCGCGTCCCCGCATCAGAGGCAGCCAAGACTACCGTTCCTCTCGTGAAGCCTACGACGACGAACCCCGCCGCCGCCCCTCGAATCGCAACGGCAGCGTTAACACCGGACGGCCCGACTCGCCCGATCGATCCTCGCGCAAACGTCCCTCTCGCCCCGAAGCCCCGCCAGCCCAAGAGTCTGACAACTGGGACGTTTCAGACAACCCCGAAGAAAGACCGACCCGCAGCCGCAGCAGTCGCCCCCCTGCTTCGGAAAACCGCAGTTCCGATACGCCGCCGAGAACCAAAAAACCCCGTCCTACGGAATCATCCAGGTCTCGCCCCAGCAACCGCGACGTGGAAGCACCGCCGTCAGATTACGTGGAGTATCGACCTGTAGAATACCCGGAAGACCAACCGGATAATTCCCCCAGTTTCGACAAATAGGCACATAGTAAGTAGATGGGTGAAACTAAACTTTTATCCTGTAGCTCTGGCTTGGGAAACCGCAGAACTCTAAGTTGCGTTTATTGATACCCATCTACTTATTGTCCGATATTAAATTTATTAAAAAGACTGTAAATTGCGAGTGTGAAAGCGCAGACAAACGCAGACATACACAAATCAAAGCGAATTATTTTGTAAAAAAAATTTAAGATACCGAACCTATGGAACTAATCGACAGCATAATAATCTAAATATAAAATCCCAAATCTCAAATCAGCAAGATGGCATTACTCGAAATAGGAGATCCGGCTCCCTGGTTTTCCATTCCTTCTACAAATAACCCCTTATTTCATTTCTCAACCGTTGCCGGCCGGCGAATCGTGCTGTTTTTCTTTGCCAGCGCAGCTTTTGAACAAATCCAAGTTATCCTCAAAAGCTTTCAAGAGCTTTCAGAAGAATTCCAAAGCTTGCAAGTACCGAGGTTCGGAGTGAGCGTTGACCCAGCAGACAAAGAACAAAACAAACCGACAACAATTGCTCCGTCATTCATCTTTTTCTGGGACTTAGATAAAAAAGTCAGCCAGCAGTACGGTGTTTTCCGAGATGTCGAAGAAAATGGAGTTGCCGGAGTTCACTATGCACCACAAACTTTTGTTCTCAACGAAAACCTTCAGGTAATTAATATTTTGCCGATGGGCGAACCGCACCAACACGCCCAACAAGTATTAGATTTTCTCAAAACTTTGCCCCCAATTGAGGAAGCCCGATCGGCCACTCGCCACGCCCCGGTGTTGGTAATTCCTAACGTTTTGGACAAAGCATCTTGCCGCAGTTTAATCGATATGTACAAAACTCACGGTGGCAGTCCTTCCGGCTTTATGAGGCAAATAGGCGGGAAAACAGTTGGTCTGCACGACGACACTTTCAAGAAGCGCCGAGATTTCTTTATTGAAGACCCGAAGTTACAGCAGCGATTGAGTGCGATTATTTGGCGCCGGGTGCGGCCGGAAGTAGAAAAAGCTTTTCAGTTTACAATTACCAGGTTTGAGCGGTATTTGATAGGTTGTTACGATGCTGACAGCGGCGGTTATTTTCTGCCGCACCGCGACAACACTAGCAAAGCTACGCTGCACCGCAGGTTTGCGATGACGCTAAACTTGAATGTGGGAGAGTACACGGGGGGATTTTTACGGTTTCCAGAGTACGCGCCGCACGGTTATAAAGGGGATTCGGGCACGGCGATTATTTTTTCGTGTTCTTTGCTGCATGAAGCGACGCCGGTGATTAGCGGCCAGCGTTTTGCTTTGCTGTCTTTTTTCTACGGCAATGAGGATGCTGCGCTACGAGAAGCTAATTTTAAGTATTTAGCTGCTGATTCAGATTCCCGAATTGGAGAACCGGCGTGAGGAATGTCACTACCGTGGTACAAGTCCTAAAATAATTACAGAAGGTAGTTAGCGGTTAACCACAAAACCTAATTCCTAGCTACCGATCGCTAAATACTAAAATCGATCGCCATGAATTTCAAACTTCTAAGTTTAGCAGTATCGGGAATTTTAACGGTTGGGGTTGCAGCCAGCGCTGCTGCAGTTGTTACGACATCCCCTGTGCGGCAATCAACAGATTTAAAGGAATTTAACTCGGTGCATTCCCAGGGTGCGATCGCCCAAAATGTCGAAGAACAAACCAATATTCGAGTCTACGAAAAGGCTAGTCCAGCGGTTGTGACGGTTGATACAGATAAATCTAACGGCAGCGGCACAATTATCAGCCCCGACGGCATGGTGTTAACTAACGCCCACGTTGTTTCGGCAGGCGGTACGGTCAATATCATTTTGTCAGACGGCAGAAAACTTGTCGCCGATGTCATCGGATTCGGCGAAGAAGGTCTAGACCTAGCCGTGGTGAAGATTCGCGGTCAAAACAATTTGCCCACCATTCCTTTAGCCCGTCCCGGTTCGGTGAAAGTCGGGCAACAAGCATTTGCGATCGGCAATCCATTCGGTCAATTTCAAGGTACTTTTACAGTCGGAATCGTCAGCCGCATCGACCAGCAGCGGGGCTTAATTCAAACCGACGCCGCCATCAATCCCGGCAATTCAGGAGGCCCACTGCTCAACAGTTCAGGAGAATTAATCGGCGTCAATACTTCTATTTTTACTCGCGGTCGGGGCGGTGGCAGTATCGGTATCGGTTTTGCAATTTCCGCAGACAAATTACCCGCTTTCCTGACAGCGGTGCGAGAAGGGCGAGCTCCCCGCGTGGCTCAAGCCCGATCGCCCTTTGGTGGCAACAAATCACCTCAAAAAGTTGCGTTAAACGGGCCCGCCGTCAGCGGCCTCCTCACCGACAAGTCTAGCGTTCTGCCCACCGACAACAGCTTTTTTGACCTCTACTCGTTTGAGGGAAAAGCGGGCCAGCAAATCACAATAGAAATGAAAAGTCAAGAAATTGACCCTTATTTAATTTTGCTCGGGCCCAACCAGCGGGAAATCGCGCAAGACGATGACGGGGCCGGGAATAAAAACGCCAGAATTACAGTCAGGCTGCCAGCAGACGGGACTTACACGTTAGTTGCAAATTCCTACCAAGCTAAGCAGTCAGGGGCTTATACGTTACAACTGAAAGCGAGTGCTCCTACCGCGCCTTCTCGGGCGATTTTGCAAGAAGAAGGCGCTTTAGTCGCAGGCGGCCCAGTATTGCCGTCTGACAACAGTCTGTATCGAGAGTATACTTTTGAAGGTCGATCGGGTCAGTCTGTAGCCATTTCCCTCGAAAGTACAGATTTCGATCCCTATGTGGCTATCTTTGACCCTAACGGCCGATTAGTGGCAGAAAATGACGATGGGAGCGATTCGACTAAAAATGCGTTTCTGACCGTTACTTTGCCCGCTACGGGTCGCTATCGCGTAATTGTCAATGCTTACGATGCTTCGGGCCGGGGTCGTTACACTCTAACTGTCCGGTGAAAATTGAAAATTCGGAACTGGGAATTGGGAATCGGGAATTGGGCAAACAGGGCATTGGTAATTGGTAGCATCTAAGGAATGAGAATTAAATAACTTACAATCTTTATTGTTCTTGTGGCATGGGCGTCCCGCCCGTGCATAAAGGACGGGCGGGACGCCCATCCCACTTTCAATAGTGTAAATTATTTAATTTGCGATCCTAACAAATAACTAATGACTACTGACTAATGACTACTGACTTCTTCCTTCTTCCTCCGTTACAAATCGAGGTAATTCATGCGTCAAGTTAGATTTTGGGCGATCGCGCCAATTGCTCTGGTAGCTACTTTTTCTGGCAAGCCGACTGTCTCCCTGCCAGTTTCAAATGTAGGTGGAGTTCCTAACAGTAGTTCCACCCTCATTTCAGCAGAATTTCCTCCAAATTTAACTGATGCGAAGCCTGCTGGCAAGGCGGTTTTAGCTCAAGCAAGCCCCAACCCGTCGCCATCTCCACAGAGTTCGCCAACTCAGAGCCCAACTGTAGAACCTCGGCCGAGTCCTGATGCGGGTTCATCTAAGGTCATTTTAGAGCAAAACGGAGAACTCAGCCCTGCTAAGTCTTCTGTACTGCCATCGGACAGCAGTTTGTACGACGAGTATACCTTTGAAGGCACTCAGGGTCAGAAAGTCGTTGTTACTGTAGAAAGTACCGAGTTTGATACTTATCTCGCTATTTTCAACTCCCAGGGTGAGCTACTTGCAGAAAATGACGATGCAACGCAGCAAAATTCTAATTCTGAGCTTACTCTTACTTTGTCTGCGAACGGTCGCTATCGCGTCATTGTCAATGCTTACGATCCGCCTCCAAAAGGTAGAGGCAAGTACAGTTTGACCGTCCGTGAAACAACTGGAAATTAGTTTGAACGAAACTTCGGAGTCAGGGCACGGCATTGCCGTGTCCCTATAATTCAAGGACGATCGCACTACAAGCAACTACTATCCACTTTGGTAAATTCATATGTTTTTATGCCACTATAAATGTTATAATCTTTTACCTCTAATTTGACAGACTCTCTTTTAAATAACTATTAAAAATCAAAAGGAAGCTGAAATATAGATAATTTCTCAGCTTCCATTTTTAATTGATTTAAATTAATTTAACGCAGGCCCAGCCAGGTGAAAAAATCCTGGCGGGTGAAGAATTCTAGCAGCAAAAGTCCCACGAACCCCACCATCGCAAATCGTCCGTTGATTTGTTCGGCGTAGGCATTCCACCCAAAGGCTGGTTCTGGTTTTGGGGTATTTGGGGTTGTCGGTTTTGGGGATGGAGGAGTTTGAGCAGTCATTTAAAAGTTTTAAGTTTCCTGTTTTGAGTGATGACTTTTGGGAAGCTTTGCGATCGCACAACTTGTAATTTACCAGGAAAAGGACAGCCGATCGCTAATCTGCTGACTTTTCTAAACTTTGAACCGATTCGATCAGATTTCGCACGGTTTCGGTACCTTCTGAAGGCTCAAAAAACAGCGGGAACTTGCCGCGAGCGATCATTCTCAAACCCAACGGGCCCAGACTCAGCAAACCTTTAACATCGCGGAAGTAGTTTCCTACTACTTCGATGCCAAATTTGCGCTCGTCTATCCAGCCCCCTTCTTTGACGAGATTGATTAAAACTTTGCGGTGGCGGATCGATCGACTGGCTTGGTCGTCTTTGCGATCGAGAATCTCTTGTTTAATCTTACCAATTTGATCCATCGGCGCAACTTCCATCGGACAAACCGAGTTGCAGTAGTAACAGCGGGTGCATCCCCAGACGCCTGCGGTACCCTCGTTGTATTTTTCCAGTCGATTTTCGGTTTCGCTGTCGCGGGAGTCGGCGATCGTGCGGTAAGCTTTGGCGAGGGCGTGGGGGCCGACAAATTCCGGGTTGACTTCGCGCGCGTTGCACTCAGAATAGCACGCACCGCAGAGGATGCAGTTGCCAGTTTGGTCGAGTTTCGATCGCTCTTGTGGAGTTTGCAGAAATTCGCGTTCTGGAATTGCTCGCGAGGCGGTGCTGACATAGGGTTCAACTGCTTCTAGGTTGTCCCAAAAACTGGTCATGTCAACAACCAAATCTTTAATGACCGGCATATTTCCCATTGGGGCGACGGTGATTTCTGGGATGAAATCGGTAGGCCTTTCTGCTGAGCTGGAATCCGCTATTTTTTGCAGTCTTGCGAGTTCGCTGGCTACATTTTCTTTGCAAGCTAATGCCGAGCGACCGTTAATTCGCATAGAACAACTGCCGCAAATTGTATTGCGGCAATTTTTGCGAAAAGCTAAAGTGCCGTCGTGTTCCCACTTAATACTGTTGAGGCAGTCGAGGATGGTATTGCTCTCTTCCACATCTAGGGTGTAGGTGTGAACCCGGGGGGCCTCGTTTTGATTTTGGCGGACTACGTTAAAGCGGACTTTCATATTTTGAGTAAGGAATTTAGTGTCTATTTTAAGCTAAATTTTTGGACTCTTTAGAAAGCTATTATTTTTTTAACAACTACCTAAAGTAAGAGATTTTAAATTTTTTATTATTGTTTGATAAACATCAATAATTCTAAAGTTATAAATCATAA
Source organism: Microcoleus sp. D3_18a_C4 (assembly GCF_036702415.1). Classification (NCBI taxonomy): domain Bacteria; kingdom Bacillati; phylum Cyanobacteriota; class Cyanophyceae; order Oscillatoriales; family Microcoleaceae; genus Microcoleus; species Microcoleus sp. D3_18a_C4. The sequence goes on from NZ_JAUBTI010000013.1 coordinate 26,465, forward strand.
ATTGCAACTTTTTTAAGCGGATTTGTGAGCTATTAATTGGAGATAAAAGTAATTAATCGCTGCAATTCGCTAGTCGGAGGTGCGTGATGTCCAGCTTGTTTGTATTAACTTTCATGTTTTCCACACCGGCCTTTTGTCTGGGTCTGCTAAATCCTCAATGGGTGGGACAGGGAACTCGCAAGCGATCGGCTGCCTTGTACGGCGGCTTGATGGCAGTTTCGTTCGTTTTGCTTGGGGTTACAGCACCTAAGCCGCCGCAAGCAGTTTCATCGGGGCTGCTGGTCTCAACTGAATGGCCAGAATTTAGGGTAAGCGCACCTTTGCGCTGAACGTAGCTGGGGGTATGCTTCTCACTTTTTTGGCAGCATTACAAAGAATTTTACCAGGACTTGCGCCCGGTTGGGGCGAGAAACGTAGTTTTTTAAGAAAAATACTTGCTTCTACTCATTTACTGCAATTAAAAACCCCGGCTTATAGGCGTCGGAGTGCGATCGCGAACAGTAGGAAAAAATCGTGGGTTTAGTAATGAGAAATACTCTCGTAAAGCCGGTGACACCAAGTTCGGGTGTCCAACGTTCTAGTTTACTTCGTAAATCATAGGGATTTGTGAGTTTGCCTGCCGATAAATAAGGAAGTTAACTTCTCAGGACTTACGCACAGGGATTAAAGAAATCGGGTTGTTTAAACAGATATCCTTCGTGCTTTACCTCGTATTTTCGTAAAAGAAACCCGGTTTCTGCGTCCTGGATTACTTCTCTTTTTTACTGGTAAAAGTCGCTATGTTTAATTTTTTCCTCTTGATCTTTGTATTGTCGATCCCTGCTTTCTTTCTGGGTATTGTTAATCCGAAATGGGTGCATCAACCCGCAAGCGATCGGCCGCGATGTACGGCGGGTTGATGGCGGCTTCGTTTGTACTTGTTGGCGTAACCGCACCCAATCCGCTAAGCCAAGTTTCGGTGACGCCTCCGGCCCCAAGCGATCGGCTAGAATCATCTCAAACCGCTAAGCCGTCAGTGCTTTCGGCAGCGCCGACACCCAAGTCGGAGACTGTTAAAACGCCGACACCAACACCGAAACCTGCAATTTCTGCTGCCGCACCTGCAGTTGCCAAACCAGAGTCCGATCGCAAATTGCCATCTTCAGTCAAATCTGTTGAACGAACCGCAGAGATTGCTCTTGATGCACAGCAGCCAAAAAAAGATACCAAGAAAGTTATTGACCGAGAAAATGGGATGCAAGCCCCGTCCTTTTAGGACGGCTTTATGCTATAGTTTAATTGGTTGAAATCCCCACCTAAGATTGCAGCGATATATACTCATCTTGAGTTGAAACCGGGACTCATCCAGTAATAGGGAAAAACCCAAGGGCAATGGTTAAAATCCAACCTGGAAGCAAAACAAAGTATTGTTAATGTTTTTTAAACAAAACGATACATATAGTCGGGATAGGGCATGGCCACGACTTAAAATGAACATGGAGGCGCTCGTAAGACTACTTCGGTAGCATTGGTCGATGAAGTGTTAAGAATCCTCTCGCCTTTAGGCAGGGGAGTATGTCAAGAGTCTTCTAAACCAAAGGTTAAAAGTGCCGATTTTCCGAGTTGCGTTAACTCGGATTGCAACTGTTCGGACTTTGCGACTCAAGCTGAAGCGCAGCGAGTTTTAGAGGCATATCCGGGCGATCCTTTTAAGCTCGATCGAGATCGAGACTCGATCGCTTGTGAAACGCTGGGTTAGATTTGATCTGCCAAAATCCTCGGTTAATGATGAAGGCTTTTTTCGGTGATTGTACGAATTGAAGAAGGCAAATCGATCGGCTAAAATTGTCTAATTGTTGAGCTTGCGGTGCGGGTGCAGCTATGACTTACAGCTTGAGAATTGTCGATTTGCCAACGAGTGAACGGCCACGGGAACGGCTGATGGCGGGTGGCCCGAAAAGTTTGGCGACTGCAGAATTGATTGCGATTCTCCTGGGTACTGGTCAGGGACCCGGCAAACTTTCCGCCGTCGGGCTCGGACAGTATATTTTAAATCAGTTGAGTTTGCATTCCCGCGATCCTCTGGCTGTGCTACGCACTATTAGCGTTCAGGAGTTGACGCAGATTCACGGGATTGGCCCTGCTAAGGCGACTTCGATTTTGGCTGCGGTGGAGTTGGGGAAGCGGGTATTTCAGTCGCGGCCGCCGGAAATGGCTGTGGTTGACTCTCCCCAAGCGGCGGCGGATGCCCTGAGTCAGGATTTGATGTGGCAGTCTCAGGAACGTTTTGCTGTGGTGTTGCTGGATGTGAAAAATCGGCTGCTGGGTACTCAGGTAATTACGATCGGCACAGCAACGGAAACTTTGGCTCATCCACGGGATATTTTTCGCGAGGTGATCCGCCAGGGGGCGACGCGGGCCATTATCTCGCACAATCACCCATCGGGGATTGTGGAACCAAGCCCGGAGGATATTGCTTTGACGCGACAGTTGCTGGCGGGAGCGCAGTTTTTGTCGATTCCGCTACTGGATCACTTGATTTTGGGGAATGGCGATTTTCTGAGCTTGCGGCAGACGACGACGCTTTGGGAGGAGTATCCCCAAGGTGATTGAACTCTTCTACTTAACTAATTTCATTACTATCATTAGTTATTTGTATCTTTGGGCTCTCCGACGGCTGAATCACCCGTGAGAGCAGGCCAATTTTCCGGCTGGAGTCCCCCGCTACAGCCTGTTTTGGCTGAATGTCGCTGCTGATACTTCGTTTCGAGCACAACTCGGTTAATCTAGTATAGGTAGGCTGAAGAGGTCGCTAATCCGATTTTTTTTGAGCATACTAAACGTATACTGAACCAGCACCTAAATACCCACTTATTAAGAAATTATTAAATGGGATGTAAAATACACGGTGTGGTGATAGGAGGAGAACTGTGTTTCTGAGACTTGCAGAACAACACCGTAAATTCGTTCAAGATTTGGTAATGAACCTTCAAGCTTTAGCGATCGTGCTAGAGCATCGGGGTTATCTGGCATCCTGCTACACTTGCGGGGGTCAGATGAACAGTGCCTCATTTATGGTCAGTTTGACGGACAACCATCTGATTCGATTTTTAGTGTCAGATTACGGTATCACTTGGACTGAGATGCGGGACGACCGCGAACTGATGAAACTAGAAGGTGCAGAAGCGATTAATCAGTTACAAGAACTGGCAAATCTCGTAAAGTATCAAATCCAACCTTCGGAAGCTACTTTAGCGACGGCGCAGTGAGTGTAGCGATTGCACGGTTCCGAGGAAGGCGACGCAAGAAAGTCGTTGCTTGTCTGCTAAAACCGAATCCCCAGCGAATTAGTTGAGAGGGTTCATTTAGGTGCACAGCGATGGCTGCTCAACAGCCAAGGGTGCTATCAGGGTGCCTTCAGACAGTTTAGCACTCAGTCGATCGCGAAGTGAGCCTGGGCAGACGGCATACTTTATGCCAGAAGTCTCAAACTTGGAACCTCTAGTTTTTTTCCAGAAGTTGATTCTCCCTTGAGAACGATTAGCAAAATTTAGAAGTGTGACGGCTCGTCGGCTGCGATGTTAATTTCTCACTTGGCCATTCCAAAGTCAAGGAATTGAAATTAACTTTGAGCAGGCAGGTAAAATTTAACATCCAGAGTGAGGATGAGGCTGTGAAGATTGGGCAAAAGGCAGCCCACGGGGTGTGATGTGCGGGCGAATGGCGTTTATTTTTGCTCTTAGATTTAGCCTATCAGGCTAAAAATTAACTTGAAGCAGCATCACTGCTGTAAAACATCTCACAGCCGGCCCAAGCCGGCTAAGTTTTGCCTATATCCAGGCTTCGCCGCAATGTTTGACCATCATGTTAGATAGATTCTGGTTGCACTCCTGATGATAGTTGACTGTTGACTGTTGACTGTGAGCCCACAAACTGAAAATTGTGCTTCTATTGGGTTGCAGATTGAAGGAAACTTTACGCCCGACGATGAAGCACGGATTTGATATTAAACAGCTCTTTAAAATCGCGATCGCACTTGCTACACTAATATTTTATAATATTTTAATGAGTAGTCCGAAAATATTTATCGCCAAGTTTGGAGTCAGTATCAAATGGTAAATTTAAGCGAACTTCTAGAACCCATCGCCAGTCAATTTCGCAGTCTAGGAATTCCCGAACCAATTACCCATTGGGGACACCCTGTAATGATGGGGATCGTGGTGGTGGCGATGGGCAGTTTTGTCGGGTATACGGGATGGCAGGGACGTTTGGCCACCGATAAAGATGTCGCACTCAAAAGTCGCTCGGATCACCGCAAGCTTGCACCGTGGATGTTTCTGTTTCTAGCTTTGGGCTATACAGGCGGCTTGCTGTCGCTGGTGATGCAGCACCAGCCAGTCATGGAAAGTCCGCATTTTTGGACGGGTTCGGCAGTGCTGGTTTTGCTGGCTGTTGGCAGCTTGATTTCGCTAACGGGTTTTGGGGGCAATAAGCTAGCACTGCGCGCGGTTCACGCTTATTTAGGCACGACGGCCCTTGCACTTATGGTGCTGCACGCGGCTTTCGGTTTAAAATTGGGGCTGTCTATTTAGAAGAAGACTTATCAGGCAGTGGTAGTATATGTAGGGTCGCAATGTGTACCCTACATACAGAGGTTATATGAAATCCTCTCTTCATCGGCATTATTCGTCTCTCTCTCTTCTGTTCCTCTGCGTTCTCTGCGTTCTCTGTGGTTAAATCATTCCGATATAACCGGAATTGATATTATGTGTTCTGGACTGAAACCCACTCTACTTTTGACAGTAAAAATTGCTAATTACTTGCTAATTAATGAATCAAGCAACGGGTGTCATCTTCTGTCTTGCCTACATTTTGGGATTGATTTCTACAGCGGTTTCTTGGGGTAGATACGCGATACTTGCTTTGGGAATAGCGGTAGCGATCGCCCTGCCAAAATTGTTGCGAAAATATACTAAAACTTCTGTCCAAGTTACTAAGAAAAGACGCAGCAGACAAAAAGAAAATGCTCTTGAAGAACCCTTAGATGCGAGGGAAGAATTGAGTTTGTTGGAGAGGCTGCCGAGAGCGAAATGGGTGTGGGCAGTTGCGGGTTTGCTGGCATTTCTAGCTAGCGTTTATTTTGCAGTTCGATCGCCCCAACCGGCAATAGATGACATCAGCAAACTGATCCCGGCGGTTGGAAACACTCAAGAAGTGGCAGTGACAGTTCGCGGTAGAGTTGTCAGTACGCCTCGATTGACTCGATCGGGTCGATCGCAATTTTGGCTAGAAACAGATTTAGTTAGCGAAATCAACGGCGGCGAGGGAGGAGTAGTTGTCAACCGCCCAGTATCAGGCAAACTCTACGTTACAGTGCCCCTCCTGCAAGCAACAAGTTTGTACGCCGACAATACGATCGCAGTTGTGGGCTCCTTGTACAAACCGCAGCCGCCGTCGAATCCGGGGGCTTTTGATTTTCAAGCATATTTAGCCAGAGAAGGAGCTTTTGCAGGGCTCAAAGGGCGTCAGATTGATTGGAAGAGAGAAAATGCGATCGCGGATGTAAATCGAGTTAACAACCAAGCGGATGCTTTCTGGGAGCCCAGCGGGATGCAGCCATCGAAAATTCAAGCGATGCGGCAGCGGATCGTGCGATCGCAACTATCGCAGTTAAATGTTCCCGAAGGGCCCTTGATCAGTGCGATCGCCCTCGGCAAACAAGCAGTAGATTTACCTTACAACATCCGAGACTATTTTGTGCAGGCTGGATTGGCCCACGCGATCGCAGCTTCCGGCACTCAAGTTTCGATGGTTTTGGCTTTAGTTCTAGCTTTAACCAGGCGTTTTTCCAAACAATTGCAATTTAGCTTTGGCGTCGGTGCTTTATTTTTGCTCGTGGGATTAACTGGCTTTGAACCATCAGTATGCCGCGCCGCTTTGATGGGATTTGGAACACTATTTGCTTTGGTGCTCAGCCGCCAAGTTAAGCCGCTGGGATTGCTGTTAATGGCTGCTACTATTTTACTGCTGGTTAACCCTTTGTGGATTTGGGATTTAGGTTTCCAATTGAGTTTTTTGGCGACTTTGGGGTTAATCGTGACAACGCCCCCGCTGATGGCAAAGTTGGACTGGATGCCGCCCGCGATCGCTTCGATTGTTGTGGTTCCGATCGCGGCTTCAGTTTGGGTGCTGCCGCTGTTACTTTACGTTTTTAGCGTCGTATCACCTTACAGCATTTTAGTTAATATTATTGCGGCTCCTTTGCTGTGGATTTTGAGTATTGGGGGGATGGTTAGCGCTTTAGCTGGATTGATTTTTCCGCCGGCTGGCAGTGTTTTAGCGCAACTGCTGGACTATCCGGCAAAGGGGTTAATTGCGATCGCCGAATATTTCTCGCAATTACCCGGTAATTCGGTAGCTGTCGGTCAAGTATCGGTGTTTCAGCTAATAGCGCTTTACAGTTTAATTTGCTGGGTTTGGATCGGGGGAAGTTCGGCAACGAGCACTGTACGGGATGTAACGGATAGAAGGAGGAAGGAAGAAAAAAGAGGGAAGCCGGAAGCAGTCAGAGGAAAAAACCAAGAAAAGGGGAAAGGGAAAAAGGGGAAAAGTAGAGTTATTGCGCTGCCGAGTTTTTCATCTGCTTGGATTTTACCGCTGGCGGTTGTGGCGGGAACTGCTATCATAGTTTTGCCAGCTTGGCACGTTCAATCATCTTTATTTCAAGTTACTTTGCTGGCGACATCTGGTGAGCCTGTTTTAGTAATTCAAGATAGGGGAAAAGTGGCGCTAATTAATAGCGGTGATGAAAATACCGTAAGGTTTACAGTGTTGCCTTTTTTGCAGCAGCAAGGAGTTAATTCTGTGAATTTTGCGATCGCCACTCACGGTCATTTAGGATTGAGCAGTGGTTGGGGAAAATTACTAGAACGCTTGCCAATTAAAACGTTTTATGATAATAACGCTCCGAAACAAATTTACCGTAGCAACAATCAGGAATTTATGACGGCTGTGCAATCTCGCCAAGGCGTTTACTTTCCTTTAGAAACTAACAGTACAGTTGATCTGGGTTCGACGCGGTTGCAGTTCGTGAATGCGGAGATTCCGGTGGTAGAATTCCTGGTGGGAAATCGAACTTGGTTGCTCGTCGGTGAAATGACACCGGAAGCGCAAAAAAAATTGGCAGCAACGGGAACCTTGAAGCCGGCTCAAGTGCTGTGGTGGTCGGGAAAAACCCTGACGGCTGAGTTATTGGGCGCGGTTGGGCCGCAAGTGGCGATCGCATCTGCTGACGAAATCGACCCAGAAACCGCAGCCCAACTGCGCCAAAGCAAAACTCAGATATTCTGGACAGGGCGCGACGGAGCCCTCCAGTGGACTCCAGCAGGGGGATTTAAGACCACTCTGGAATCGGAAGAAAATCAAACTTCTTTTTTATAAGGATTTACAATGTGGCGCACTGTGCGGTAAAATAATTTTAGCTCGCATCTCAAGTTAATTGGAGAGGTGGCAGAGCGGTTGAATGCGGTAAACTCGAAATTTACTTTAGGGGTGACTCTAACGTGGGTTCAAATCCCACCCTCTCCGTACATCTCAGCGTCAAGCGTCAAGCGCGCACCTTATTAACCTAGGGTGCGCGCACCTTATCATGTTATGAAATTCAACTCCACAATCTCAGTAGCATGATAGCGGTTTTCATTTGGGTAAGGTAGAGGCTGAAAATCTCCAGGGAACTCTTAACTCAAAACCGGGCACAAAAAAAGCGAAGAGAGTTGGTAAAGCGGGCGGTTGCAAACCGCTGTCTCAATCACCAATAAGGTGCGGGCGGAGGATGGGGGAATTAGTCGAGATTCTTTGTTTCCCTAGTCCATAGTCGCTAGTTCCGAGCACGAAAACTCCTAGCCTATTGCTCGTTCCCCGTGCCCCGTTTCCTGTTTCTTCTAATAACGTGGCTCGTAGTTGCGAGGCGGCACTAATTGCGCTAGATCCCTACTACGAATTGCTCACGCCGGAATAGAAATAACAAACTCCGAACCCTGACCCAGGGAAGAATTCACCACTAATGTACCTCCATGTTTTTCCACAACAATTTGGTGGGCTATAGACAATCCTAATCCAGTTCCTTGACCCACAGACTTGGTAGTGAATAAGTGGTTAAAGATGTTTTCCTTGACTTCGTTTGACATCCCCACTCCATTATCCTTAATGCAAATCAAAACCTGAGTTGGGTCTTCGCTCAGAGCAGTTTGAACCGTGATTCGATTAGGTAGGGCTTTAATTTCACTAAAACTCCGACCCTTATTTGACTCCTCCAGAGCGTCAATGGCATTAGCCAGCACATTCATAAATACCTGGTTCAACTGTCCGGGAAAGCATTTCACTAGGGGCAAGTTACCATACTCTTTCACAATTTCAATGGCAGGGCGGAACTCGCTGGCCTTTAAACGGTGCTTGAGAATTAGCAGAGTGCTTTCAAGTCCATCGTGAATATTGAAAGAAACTGGTCGATCGCTATCAGCCCTAGAAAACGTTCTCAAACTCGTACTGATATTGCGAATGCGATCGACTCCTTCCTTCATCGAGCCAATCAATTTGGGCAAATCTTCTCGCAAATACTCCAAGTCCATATCCTCAATTTCTGTTTCAATTTCCACTCCCGGATGGGGAAATTTTTCTTGATACAAATCAATCAAATTGAATAAATCCCCCACGTATTCTTGAGCTGGTTGCAAGTTGCCGGCGATAAAGCCTACAGGATTGTTAATTTCGTGGGCTACCCCTGCGACTAAATTTCCCAAAGCAGACATTTTCTCACCCTGCACCAATTGCAGTTGCATCTGTTTGAGATCGTGGATAGACTGCTCTAGTTTTTGGGCATATTCCTGGGATTGTTGATAGAGTCGGGCGTTTTGTAAGGAAATTGCTGCTTGGGAGCACAGGATGTTGAGGATGGCGACGCGATCGCCCGTGAATACCCCAGTTGCTAAATTATTTTCCAAATACAAAATCCCCATCATTTTCCCTCGCTCGCTGATCGGAGTGCAAAGCACGCTCTGAGGTTGCTGTTGGACTATGTAGGGGTCAGATGCAAATCTTGGTTGATTGCTAGCATCATCAAAAATAAGGGTTTCTTTTGTACGTTTGACGTAGTTGATTAGGGTGAGAGGAATTACTTCGCTCTCCTCAACCGGAATAGATTGCAGAAGGCAGTCTTGACGGTTTGTGCAGTGGACGTTTATCCTCCAGTTTCCCTCTTCATTCAAAATTAATGCTCCGGTTTGTGCTCCGGCATTCTTCACCACCACTTGCATGAGGGTAGTGAGCAATTGATCGAGTTTAATTTCGCTAGATAGAGCTTGAGAAGCTTTGATAACGGTCGGCAAATCTACTAAGCCCCAACTGCTGGTGCTACCGATAATTGTTCTATTCGTGTTAGATAGGGATGATTCACTATGGGTCGATGTGTGAATTATTTCGCTCGGATTCGGGCGAGTTCGCTCCTGTTGCAGGATCACAGCAAGCAATTGGGGATAGCGCTGTTCTAGATGGTCAATCTTTGCTTTGGCTCCCCAACGAGCGTAAGCATAGTAAGCATCAATTAAATAAGGTTTTGCCAGTTTTTCTTTGCCCCATTCTAAGTAGAATTTGGCGGCTAGTTCGTGAGCCAGTGCTTCTTCGTTGAGGTATTCGTTCTCTTTGGCGAGGGCAATAGCCTTGTCGTACATCTCGATCGCTTCTATTTTTTGGTTTAAAACCCGATGCCGTTCTGCCTCCACTATATAAAATTTATGCAGATGATTCATGGGGGCATGATGCGCCCATTTTTGGATTTTTTCTTGATTAGCTTGTACTCGGTCGAGAAGTTCCTGTTGTTCTGACTCTGGAGTCTCAGAATACACCGCCAACCTCACTAGAGAATCGTAGAAATAGAAGATGGCAACAGTTATCTGGCCTGAAGCTGCGCTCAAATAACTTTCTATCTGAGCCATATTTTTAAAGGCTTCAGGGTAATTTTCCAACAGATAAGAAAGCACAAGTTTGTGCAAGTATAAGTAATGAATCCCCAGGTAGTTATTGGTTCGATGATACAGTTGCAGCATTGTCTCTTCGTCGTAGGCTTCTCCCTTTAAATGGCATGGATCTTGCGATAGTCCTATCAAGTTCAAAACGGCTTGCCAACAAATTTTTTGATAAGAAAGTGCTGCGTCCTGGTGAATTTTACTAACGGCATCTGCGTAGCTTGCTATCTCTCGTTCGAGTTGCGTTAGTTGCCGGCCAATAAAATACGAATAATAACTGTATTCATAGATAGCATAGCCAGCAAATTCTAACTCTCCAGTTTCCAGCCCACAAAAATAATCTGACAGCAAAGGTTGTAAGGTATTTCTGAGGTGTTCTTTCCAAGGTTGAATGCCAGAATGCACCATTGCGGATGTCTTCGCTTGGATTTCTTTGGCATTTAATTTTGACACTAGACGTAAAGCAAGTTCACCTAATTGATAGCCCCGCTCAATATCTCCCATCCCACAGAGAAGAAAACTATATATGGCAAAAGCATAGGGTGACAAAGAAGCATTGCCATATTGGACAGATAAATTGACCTGTTTGCAAACTACCAAAGGCACGAGTGGCGGCAGCGCTACGTAGGCAGGAGAAAATAGGCTTGACAGAATCGTTATAGTTGCTAGTTGTTGAGGATCTGTCATCAGAGGAAGATCGATTAAGTCCTCAGTTCCCTTTCCGCTCAACATTGACGCGGTTTCTCCTAGTGCCTGTCCGATATCAGAGAAATTGGGATCGGAGGGAAACTCTACCCCCAAGTGCTTTAAGACTGGCAACCCTGTATTCAGGGCTTCCTGTAGCTTATTTTGCGCCATACAAGCTTGCATCTGGACTTCATATACCTTCACTTTGTCCAGTAGGGTTTTGGCGCAGCTTTCCACGACTGAGGCTAATGTCTCCATCCGGTCAAAGTCACCGCTTAGATATGCCGCCTCGGCTGCTTCTGTATACAGCGCTAATGTTAGTTCGTACTGATTCTGCCAACTATTTGCTGTCAGTAATTCCTTGGCAATATTGAAATATTCAACCGCTGCAGCATAAGCGGTAGCACCTTTGGCTTTCTTTCCAGCAACCAGATTCAATCGTGCTAAGTGCTCGCGTTCTGCCTCCGGAGTAATTAGCTCAACTCCCACATTTAAGTGATTGACAATATCAAAAATTCTTTCTTCTCGCTCGGCTTCTGGCGTATTCTTTAATAACAGTTGACCGATTTTTAAGTGAGTAGAGCGCTTTTGGGATTCAGGAATGAGGGAATAAGCTGCTTGTTGAACGCGATCGTGTAAAAAATTATATTTGGGTACTTGGTCATGGGTAATTAGTAATTGGTCATATTTCTTTCCCTGAGCGATTACAGATTCGCTATTTCCCTCTGCTTGATAAAACTTATAAACTTCGCTAATGGGTAAAATTAGCCCGTCTTGTAGTGCCTTCCATAAAGCCGATGCGGTTTCTTCTGGCGAATTTTCATCAACAATTGCTAACGTCGCCAAATCGAACTGATTGCCAATACAAGCAGCTAACTTTAAAACTTCCTGTGTTTTGGCTGGCAACTTTCGCAACTGAAGTGCCATAAATTCTACAACATCATCTGTTAGTGCCAAGGTTCGCACTCTAGCAATATCGCACTGCCAATACCGAGCGTCAAAATTAAATTCAATCAGCCCATCTTCATGCAAACATTTGAGGAATTGTGTGCTGAAAAATGGATTGCCTTGGGTTTTTTGATAAACGAGTTCTGTCAAAGGCTGAGCCAACGCTGTAGAACAAGCTAGAGTATCGGCAACTAAACAATTTACGTCGGCTCGCTCAAGTGGTGCTAAGGTAATAGTATTCACCTTTGCTTCAGTTTTTTGAATTTCTGCTAACGTCAGCATCAATGGATGTGCTGGAAAAACTTCGTTATCCCGATAAGCTCCAATTAAAAAGAGATAGCGGTTATCAACGTCGCTCATCAGCAGTTGAATTAATTTTAACGAGGCTGAGTCTGCCCATTGCAAATCGTCCAAAAAAAGCACTACAGGATGGTCTTTTGTTGTGAAGACTTGAATGAATTTTTCAAACAACAAATTGAAGCGATTTTGACCAGCACTTCCCGAAACTTCGGGGACTGGCGCTTGCTTTCCGATAATACGTTCTAGTTCAGGAATGACTTCAACTATCACCTGAGCATTCTCGCCCAAAGCAGCCAAAATTTCCAACTTCCATTGTTCAAGTGTAGCATCGGTCTCCGATAGCAATTGTCCCATTAAATCGCGAAAAGCTTGGACAAATACTGTAAAGGGAAGGGTGCGTTGAAATTGATCGAATTTTCCTTTAATAAAGTAGCCTCGCTGTCTCACAATTGGTTTGTGAACTTCGTTAACGACAGCGGTTTTGCCAATGCCTGAGAAACCGGCAACGAGCATCATTTCGGTGCTTCCGGCACTGACGCGCTCGAAGGCCGATAGCAGGGAGAATACTTCGCTTTCTCTACCGTACAACTTTTCTGGGATGATGAAGCGATCGCACAAATCTCGCTCCCCTATTTTAAAATTAGTCAGCGCTGCTGTCTCTTGCCACTGGAATAAACAAGTTTCCAAATCAAACTTGAGTCCTAGAGCACTTTGATACCTATCTTCAGCATTCTTCGCCATCAGTTTGCTAACAATTTCAGACAGCACCAATGGAACGCTTTTGTTAAGGTGATGGACTGGAATAGGCTGCTTGGCAAGGTGACAGTGTACTAACTCTATTGGATCTTCGCTTTGGAAAGGCAACTGTCTCGTCAGCAGTTCGTAGAATGTAACTCCCAGCGAGTAGAAATCTGTGCGGTAATCAATGCCTCGGTTCATTCGCCCAGTTTGTTCGGGAGATATGTAAGGTAAAGTGCCTTCAAGCACGTTGGGATTTTGAATTTCTTGGGTTTCGCGCGGTAGCAGGGAAGCGATGCTGAAGTCAATCAGCTTGACTTGTTTGCTGCTGGGGTTAATGAGAATGTTGGCGGGTTTGAGGTCTTTATGGATGACGTGGTGGTGATAAAGTCCGTCAAGGGAGTTGGCAATTTGAATGGCAATGGGAAGAAACTCGTTAACGGGCAAGCCTTCTAGGGGCTCCTGGCTAGCTTCTGCTAGACGAGCGAGGTAGCTACTTAAGGAAATTCCGCCAAAGTCTTCCATCACCAGAGCATAGTGGTTGTGGTAAGTCTCCAGGCTGTATGCCTTGACACTGCCAGGGATCTCTAAGTTTTTAGCAATGACGTATTGGTTGCGGAAGTGAACCAGCTCGTTGAAGCTGGGAAAGTCATTTCGCAGCAGTTTGATCGCGACGGGTTGCCCATTTTCCGAGCGAATGCCACGATAAACTAGAGTTCGATTACCTGCGTATATTTGCTCGTTAATGTGATATCCTAGAACAAGATTTGTTATGCTAGCCATATCTACGTATTCCTACTGCTTCTGTCAAGTCTGAAGCTTCTTATAGTTGATATCTACTATTGTCCCTCTATCTGCTGTGCTATTCATTAATTACATTTTTCTTAACATATTTTGGGAGTTCAAATTATGAAAAAGGGATTTTAAAAACCCCACTTAATATTTTATGTAATAGCTGTTGATACTTCAGTTGAGACTAAGTAAAAAATGACTTAACTAAGGCTGATTGAATGACCGCCGTTCATGGCAGAGGAACTTAAGACGCTAATCAGGTACTTAAGAGTGTTTTTGCGAGCGATGCTTGAAGGCGATCGCCTTCAAGGATCTAATATCTAGTTTAGATCGTAATTTAATGTCATGAGTAGAATTCGGGCGGCTCTGGATTTAAAGCCGCAAGCAGAGGAAATCGAGTTGGTTCGCCAGATTGCGGATCGCTTGGGAGTCGGCAGATGGCAAGGTGAATTATTTGCCCCGATGCCACCACAAGCTGCCCAACTCTCAGAAGTGAATCAGGCATTAAATGCCAAAGTTCAGAAGCGGACAATGAAACTAGCCCAAGTAAATCACCCACTGCAAGCAGAGATGAGGGTTCGTCAGCGATCGCTCGCGGGATCTGGCAATTGAGGCAGCGCCGCAGGCAGTCGGCTAAGTTTTTTTTTACAAGTTTTTTTACTTATATCGCTACGCCAACGGACGATCGCCCCGACGATTTCCGATCGCGGTTTTCATTTCGGTGAGCTAAAAAACCCGGTTTCTGAGCGTCTGATATCGTTTCCAGTTGGATGGGAATGATAAAGTCAAGGTCGCACAATTCCACATTCCCCCACGGACGACTCCCCACTCCGCACTCCCCATCATGTATGAGTGTTACCGGAATTGATATTATTTATTTACACACAATTTTAGGGCAGAGTGAGTTGATTAGCAAATTACTTTTTAATTGTGCGCTAAGCATATAAAATTCAAAAAATCCTACTACAAACATTGGATTTCTTTACTTATTCCAATACCTGCGCCAGTGAAACAAATTCTCCCATAAATTGCGCGAAAAAGTATTGCTGCCCAAGCGCTGCGACTCCCAAACAGAAGCAGTTTGACCGTTAATTGCCGAAAAACTCGACCAAATATAAGGAAGTTGGGCGATCGCCTCAACCTTCATCCCGTGACGCACAGCCAAAGCGATCGCGTGAATCAACTCAGCAGCTTGAGGCCCCACAATACTCGCTCCCAAAATCTCCCCGTTGCGACGCCCGACAATCTTACAAAAACCAGTTGTATCCCCAGACATTTGAGCTCTTTCAACATTCTTGAAATATTCCCGACAAACAATGAGATCGTCTCCAAAACGGCGCCTTGCTTGCGCTTCAGTCAAGCCAACCCTCGCCAATTGCGGATCGGAAAAAATCGCCCAAGGAATCCCGCGATAATCTATTTGAAACATTGGCAAAAACAAAGCATTTTTCACAGCAACCGCAGCTTCGTAATTAGCGATGTGAGGGAACGGATAACCCCCAGCAACATCGCCGATCGCGTAAATGCGGTGATTAGTTGTTTGCAGCTTTTCATTTAAAATAACCCCCCGATAGCTGAATTTAACCTTAGCCGCTTCGAGATTTAACGATGAAAAATTGTGTCCTCTACCTGCAGCCAGAAAAATCTCCTCAGCTTCGATCGCCCTTGGCCCAGCTTGAATCCACTTTTTACCCTCAATCACCCTAGCTTGAGTCACCTCAGTTGCAGTCAGAATCCGCACTCCTTCAGCTTCCATTCCAGCTTGCACCAAACCAGCAGCCTCCCGGTCTTCTTTAGCCAAAATGTGCGAACTTTTCACCACCAAAGTAACAGCAACCCCCAGGCGAGCAAAAGTCTGAGCCACTTCGACACCGCTGGGATCGGCACCGATTACAGCCAAACTTTTAGGCAACTCTGGAAGTTTTGCTAATTCCCCGACAGTTTCCGAAGTAAAAAAGCCAGCAGACGAAAGTCCTTCAATATTGGGAATCGCCGGCAGAGTTGGACAAGCTAGCAAATAACATAGCGATCGCAATTTTCGCCCGCCGACAACAAAAGCCAAATCCGGTTTCGCAACAAACTCGCCGTTGCCAAAAATAACATCGACCCCGCGAGCAGCCAAAAGGCCGAGAGAATCAATCTCTGACAAATTAGAAACAACATCATCTGCCCACTTGAGAACCCCGTCAAACCGCAATTTGAGCGGCATGGAGGAATTCGCGACTTCCCAGCGAACCCCCAACTGCTGGCGGCCGATCTGCTGGGCAAAACGAGCAGCCTCCCTCAAAGTTTGGCTGTATCTCAAACCAAGGTCGATCGACTCTTTCCCCCCAGTCGGCAAATCTTGGGAATTACTTAGCGGTTCCACCAAAGCAACGCGGGCCGGGAAATTAGTTGCAGTCAAAGCAGCATAACGTCCGGCCGGAGTTCCACCAATAATCACTAAATCATAGTCAAGCATAAATAAAGAAGTCAATCGATTTTAGATTTTAGATTTTAGATTTTAGATTAAAGAATTGAAGCATTGACCACGGATAAATTCGAGGGGCAACTTTCATCGGATACAGGTTTTTTATTTCTGGACGGATGAATCCGGGGGCGGGTATCCTGGATGCTTGATTGTCAGTAGTCAGTAGTCATTAGTCAGTAGTCATTAGTTTAGGACGATCGGTGCGCGGGGTCAGAAACCCGGTTTCTTCCTAGATACTTCGCTGCAAAATCCAAGATTTATCAGAGAAACCGGGTTTCTTGGGAAGTGCGCTCCAACGACCAATAAAATCGGTTTGTCAACTTTTATTGGTTGTTAACAGTCAACCGTCAACCGTCAACTGACAACCGTCAACTGTCAACCGTCAACCGTCAACTGTCAACTGTCAACTGACTAATGACTTCTTTAAGTCCAGCAATCAGTCGCAGATTGTCCGCCTTGGAACGCACAGCCACCCGAAAAAACCGATCGCCCAACTCAGGAAAACTCAAACAATCCCGAATCAAAATCCGGTGTCGTTCCAACAGACTTTTTTGAATAGAAGAAACCGACATCGACGACTCAACCAACAAGAAATTAGCCGCCCCGGCAATTGGCTGCAAACCCGGCAAATTAGCCAAACCCTCAAATAGCTCTCGGCGAGCAACAGGCAGCCAATCCCAAGTTTGCCGCTCAAAAACAGTATCTCGCACCACAGCAGCAGCAGCAGCAGCAGCCAAAGCATTTACAGGCCAAGGATCGCGCAGCAACTGCCAGCGGCGCAGAATATCGGGATGGGCGATCGCGCAGCCCAACCGCAGTCCCGGCAGAGAATAGAATTTAGTGAGCGATCGTAAAATCACCAAATTCGGAAACTCCTCAACAGCATCGATCAAAGTTTCCTGCTCAGAAGGGGGTAGAAAGTCCATAAAGGCCTCATCCACCACCACCATAGCTAACTGCTTCAAATAAGGCAAAATCGCCTCCCTACCAAACAGCAAACCCGTAGGATTGTGCGGGTTGTTCAGGAGCAAACCTCGTCGAGAGGGGGCATCGAGAGCAAGAGGAACCGGGAGACGGAGAGAAGGGGAGACAAGGGAACGGTTAGAAACCGACAAATCATCGGTTTCTAACCGGCTTCCAGTCCCAACGTCCAACGATTTCAGATCCAACTCAGATGTGGCACCATTCTCAATTACTTGTTTAGGAACAGGCAAGATGCCTGTTCCACAAAATTCATCTCTTGTGGAATGGGCATCTTGCCCGTTCTTGACAATGGTGCAAGATTTAAGATCCAAAGGACAATTCAGCACCTGCGCGCCGAAAGCCGAAAGAGCCCGCGAGTAATCGCCAAAAGCCGGAGTCACCAAATAAGTCGCCTCCAGCTTCGACAAATCCCAAGCCGCCCAAGTCAACAATTCCGCCGAACCATTCCCCGGCAAAATCCAATCCCGGTCAACATTCAAAGCCTCACCCAAAGCAGTCCTGAGCTCCCCATAATCTGGGTCTGGGTAAGCCGTCAGACTGCTCAAGTGTGATTGAATCGCAGCCAGGGCCGACTCAGGAGGGCCCAAAGGACTGATACTCGCAGAAAAATCGACAATAGCAGAGGCAGGGCAGCCTGCCAGTGCGGCTGCCCAAGCTAAATTCCCACCGTGTACAGGTCTAATCAAGACTCAGTTCGCCAGCTATTCTGCGTTTTTCGGCGGTGCAACTCTGTCCTTAAACAACTTCCCTGCGGAAAATGCAGGAACTCTGGTTGCCGGGATTTCCATCTTGTCACCAGTTTTGGGATTGCGACCCTCGCGGGCCTTGCGTTCCCGCGACTCAAACGAGCCAAAACCGACCAGCGTCACCTTGTCGCCATCGGAGACAGCTTCCATGATTGCTTCGAGGGCGGCACTCAAAACAGCATCTGCCTGTTTTTTCGTCACGCTAGCCTTTTCCGCGACTGCATCAACCAATTCACCTTTGTTCATTGCGAACTCCTTCTGGATTTGCAAAATTACGTTAAACAGAGTTAGTTCAACTATTAGCTGTGAGTTATCAACTGGATTGAGGTGTGGATTGGGAGGTTTGGGTGGTTCCCGATTGCTCCCGTCCGCTTCCCCGAATCACAACTCCTGCTGAATACCAATTACCCTAGGATAATTGGTCAGAAAAGGAATTTTTGTTTCTAACTGCTGAAAACCCCACAGCATCTAATTTTCACTGCATTATTCTAAAGTCTTGCCGACCGTTATGGATCGGTGGAACCTTTAATTTATATGGAACTTGGTAATTTTTGTAATTAATCCCAAAATTTAGGTAAAAAAATACCACATTGGAGAGAAGATTTCTCGCCTCGGTGGATTTGAAAGCATAAAAAAAGAAGAAATAGAAAGAATAAAATGTAATTTGTCAAGGGCTAAAGGAAAAGTTTTTTCCTTCTTCCTTCTTTCTTTCCCCTCTTTCTTTCCCCGTGGGGCAGGGCTGTTTCATTCTCCCGAAACCCGCCAGGGACTGAAGTCCCTGTCTCATAGCTGAAGTCGTCTGAAGACGACTGAAAGAGTGATTGATAGTCCTTTTGCATAGGACTAATCAGTTCTTGAGTCCTCTTTGAGAGGACTTTCGCTTTGAGGCAGGGGTTTCAACCCCTGTCGGACTGTCGGACTCAGGGGAAAGAGCGTGGAAGGTTGAGAGCAATGCCTTCTTCCACCGACAGGGACTGAAGTCCCTGTCTCATAGCTGAAGTCGGTTAAAACCGACTGAAAGAGTGATTTATAGTCCTTTTGCATAGGACTAATGAGTTCTTTAGTCCTCTTTTAGAGGACTTTAGCTTTGAGGCAGGGACTTCAGTCCCTGTCGGACTGTCGGACTGTCGGACTGTCCGACTCAGGGGAAAGAGCGTGGAAACTTGACAGCAATGCCTTCTTCCACCGCCAGGGACTGAAGTCCCTGTCTCATAGCTGAAGTCGTCTGAAGACGACTGAAAGAGTGATTTATAGTCCTTTTGCATAGGACTAATGAGTTCTTTAGTCCTCTTTTAGAGGACTTTAGCTT
>NZ_JAUBTI010000013.1:45536-61773 GCF_036702415.1 Microcoleus sp. D3_18a_C4
TGAGGCAGGGACTTCAGTCCCTGTCGGACTGTCGGACTGTCGGACTGTCGGACTCAGGGGAAAAAGCGTGGAAAGTTGACAGCAATGCCTTCTTCCTTTGTTCCTACTGTCTCGGCTGCACGGGCTGACTGCGCTGCAACATTTGCCGCGCGTCGGGGCTGATGCTGTTTTGGTAGCCAAAGTTCGATCGATCGCTATCATCCAAAATCTGCGGAGTCAGCAATACAATCACTTCCGCCCGCTCGTTGATCTTATTAGTGCTCCTGAACAGCGAACCGATAATCGGCAAATCTCCTAAAATCGGAATCTTCGTCGCTGTAACCCGGTCTTGGTCGCGGATAATCCCCGATAAAATCAAAGTCTGACCGTCCCGCAGGCGAATTAGCCCCGACTGCAAAGAGCGCTCAGCCAGCAGGGTGATACTGTTATTTTCTCCTGCGCCAGTGCTCAGGGGTCGAGACGGGCCGATCGCACTGACGATTGGGTTGACTCGCAGAGAGACAAAACCGTTATCGTCGATGCGATCGATCGCCACTCCCAAGCGCAAACCTGCCTGACCTTTTTCTGCCGTCACCGTTCTGGTAGTTTGACCTGCTGTTGTCTGCGATTCCGATCGAATGTTAGTGATCACTTCTTCGGTGATATTCACATTCGCCGTTTCCCCTTCTTGGACAACTAAAGTCGGGTCAGTCAGGATTTTGGCATTCTGGGTGGTAATACTTGCTTGCAGGTTGGACAGAAAACGTCTTGGATATTGGAACAGCGGGAACTGACTAAAAAGCGCACTTCCCGAACCGGTCGCCGAGCCTGGCTCGTAATCCGTAATTCCAACTCGCGTGGGGTCATTAGTCACTGGGGCTGTCGGCTGGAGGAACACACCTTTGGTGGGGGGTAGACCTGGACCTAGAGATTGACCTGTCAACGGCACGATACGCCGACCGTTCGCATCGTAGAAAGTATCACCCCTGAATTCTTGGGGAATGTCTCGGTTCTCAATAATCGCTCGATTAGCGATGCCCCCAAGTGTAGTATTCCTGTCGGGCGGATTAATACCACCAAAATTGACGATCGCCGCCCCGCCGTCATTGACGAAGAAACTGTCATTAATCCCGAAAGAGAAGCTGGTGTTACTGGTGTTGTTTCCCGACAAGTTGATATCGATCACCTTGACGTTGACAGCCACTTGACGGCGGCGCAAATCTAGCTGTGTCAAGAAAGCCACAGCCATGTCAACTTTGCGCGGGTCGCCCACCAAAGTGATGGAATTGAGCCGAGAATCCGCCAGCACCGACAGTCCCCTCAGCAAGAGCGGCCCGGTGCCGTCCCTAGCGCCGATCGCCTTAATGTCGGGTTCCCTAATTTCCACATCCCGCGCCGCATTTCCCTGGCCCACGCTTTGAATAGTCACCCGAGTAATCGGCAGTTGAGTTTCCGCGCCTTGAGCGCTCAAAAAGTTAGCCGCATCCGTAGAGCGAACTTGATTGAGCCGCAGAGTCCGAATGATAATATTGCGCGAGTCGATCGGCAAGCTAGTCCCTACAAAAATTGTCCGCCCCTGGCGGTTAGCTTGCAGCCCGCTGAGCCGCAGCACGTAATTAAAGACATCTTGCACCGACTCATTTTCGATGTCCAAAGAAATCTTCGGCCCTTCATCAGAGCCGGAGGCTCCTGGCTGACCAGGCACTGCGGGCTGGCCCGGTTGAGCAGGGGCCCCGCCGCCTGTAAAAGCAATGTTCAAGCCTGCAGCGCGAGCCAGCAGAGCCAAAACGTCCCGGACTGGGGCATCCCGCAACACCAAGCGGGGGATGCGTTCTCCCGAACTCAGCTCAATATTTCCGACGCCAGGGGCGATGTTAGACACCGCGATATCTCCCAAGGGCGGTGCCACGGCCCGCGGCTGGAAAGGCGCTGCCTGATTTGTCTGGGATTGTATTTCGCTGGGGAGGGGGGGGCGATCGTTCCTGGTAACAGTAACTTCGGGATTTGGCAGCAGCACGCCTGGGTTTTGCGACGTGCGGACTTGGGGAGCCGGGGGGGGAGCTGTTTGGGTCAGCGGCAGTCCCGGAGGTGGCGGAGGTGCAGTTTGGGCAGACTGTACTGTACCGCCCTGTCCGGCAACGCTGAGGACGATGCTTTGGCCTTGTCCCGGAACAATTTGTCCGTTGGGAACTCCGTTGGTGCCGGCTACCACAACGCGGATGCTGTTAGCCTCTACCTGGCTGATTTCTACTGAAGAAATTCCCGGAGCGGGGTTATCTTGACGGAAGCTGTTGCCTTGTGGCAAGCGGAGCTGGGTGTTGATAATTGTGGCTTGGTAAGTATTGCCGTTATTGATGGCGAAAACTTGCGGGCGATCGCCCTTTTCTGTCGCCAGGACAATATTTACCCCATTATTGGCTTGACTTACTTGCACTCCTGTGACTTGAGTCGGCGCTGCCGAGACGGGGGCTTGCGCGATCAGAACTCCTGCAACGCTGCATAAGAGTCCTCCACTTAACCGTAGATGCTGTTTCACGTTCTCTCCTCAACTACAATTTGTATTTGTTGTTCGCAGTCTTTTGTCGCTAGCTGCTAAACTGACTAAAATATTCAAGGGTTCGAGCCTTTTTGAAGGAAGAATTTATGCCCTTTTCGATTTTCTATTTTCGATAGGGAATAACTGATGATATCAGGGTTAGAAGCTATCCTACAGCAATCCTCGCATCATTTGTGGATTTCTTACTCCCTCCCCTTTGTAAGGGGAGGGTTGGGGTGGGGTAAAAAATTTACGACTTCTACAAGGATTTCTATACAGTTCCATTACTTTGAGAAACTGGTATTAGAAGAAATTAGGTTTTAGAGCAAATTGTTGAGTGCCATATAAAAAATATTTTTGTGGCATTCATAATTTTTTGACTTCTACCTTCACCCTTCAAAATTCAACCTTCTGCCTTCTCCTTTCTTGTGAAAGAGCAAGTTGGGAACAATAGCTAATATCTATCCGCCCAACTACCGCTACTTAGCACCAGGATTCGGAGCCGGAGTTGGCGGTTTTTCTTCTTGCTTTAACGGCAGCAGCGCGTGCAAGTCAAAAGCAGTTTTAATTTTAGTTGGCGGCTGCTCAACAGGAACTATTTTCCCTTTCAAAAAGTCAACTTCAATTGGCTGATTTGATGCTAGCAATTCAGATTTCAAATTCCTAACTACCAACAGCGACTGCATCAACTCCAAGTTACGCATAAAATTGCGGGTTTGATCAAAAGTGCCTTCAAACTCTACCTTAAATTTTTTGCGTCTGAGCTTGCCAGCCAGGGACGCCCCGAAGGAGCTATCGGCCAGAATATCAGGGTCTGGAGCTCCCGGCGTGGCGGTTGCTGCTGCTGGGGGCATATCCGGCTCAAATTTGGTAATTTTAGCCTTGAGGTCATCTCCTTGCACGCCGGCGTTGATTCTATTAACGAGTTGGGTCATGTCAAGCAAAAGCGTGTTGGCGGTGGCGTCGCTGGCAAACATTGCCGTCACGTTGGCCCGGCGCTGTTTTGCTTCTTCTTGCTTGGCTTCTGCTTCTGCCTTTTTTTGAATTTGAGTTTGCAATTGCAGTTGCGTTTGCTCGCTTTCGCTAAGTTTTTGCTTGAATGCGTCGCTTTTTTGGAATTCGGGAAGTACGAACTGGTAGCCGAGGCCGCCGGCAATAACGAGTCCGAGAACTGCTATGCCGATTGCTTGGACTTGGGGGGTCAGCTTAATGCCGAATATTTCCTTAGCCCCTGTATCTTCTGCTTGTCCGCTAGGACCATACTCATTTGCTAATGTCATTGTTTTTTCACCTCTGGTTTTTGTGGTTCTAGCACTCCTTTTTCTTGAAGTGTTTCTATGCGTATTGCGAGCCCGTCTGCTTGCTTGCTTCGCAGCTCGGGGAGCAACTCGGAGGCCCCCGTCGGGCTGAGCGTCGTTTCAATTTTATATTCCACCACTTTCCGCAGTTTGGGAAGTTCTGTTACTCCTGCTGCACTTTGGTTCCGCAATTGTACTTGTGCCGGGTTGTCTTTTAAGGTCGCTGCTAGCAGTCGGGTGTCAGTATTGAGGAAGAAAGGAGAGCGCTGGACTAGCAACATAAAGTCGTTAACTTGAGCAAAGGTACTGGCTATCCCTGAAATTTGTACTTTTGCTGCCTGCTGCGGGACGACGGGCGGGGGGGGAGCGGCAGCCGGGGTAGGGCTGGCTGGGGACGGACTCGCCCCTGGGGACGGGCTGGCTGCGGGGGTGGCTGCGGGGGGTGGGGGTGCTGCTGCAACGGGGGAGGGACTTGGGTCGATTTGCTCGATTTTGGCAATTTGCACTCCGGCGGGAGTGCGGACACTCAGGTCTTGCAGCATCGCCGACCAAGGTTTAATCTGGTCGAATACTCCGGCTAATGCTTTGTATTCGGCGGTAACTTGGTCGGTTTCGGCGTTGATGGCTTTGATGGTGTTGGCTTGAGTGTTTAACTTGGCAAGTTCTTGGTCGATGGCTTCTTGTTTTTTGGCCAAGCTGGTATTTTCGTTAGTCGCCAACCACCAGGCGCCCATGACTGCGGCGTTGATGCCAAAGGCAAACAGCACTGCCCCATATATGGGCAGTTGGTCTTTGGCTCCACCGGAACTTTTTTTAGCTGGGCTTTTGGTCGCAACGGGTTTGTAGTCGGGACGGTCGTTGAGAAAATTAATATCTAGGCTGTACATGGCTTCACTCGATTTTATAGCAGAAGGAAGAAGGCAGAAGGCACAAGGTAGAAGGTAGTAGGTAGTAGGTAGAAGGTAGAAGGAAAAAGTCATCTACCGCTTATGTTTCAGCAATTAAGAAGGTTCTAACAGTCTTGGCTGTTGCTATAGATTTAAATTGGAAATTTTAGATTTTAGACAGAACCCAAGATTGCTGGTACAAGTGAAGGATTTATTTAGGGAAGAAAGAAACAACTTTCTGCCTTCTACTGAAGGAAGGGGCTGCTTCTACCTCTGATATATTCTACCTTTTACCTTCTACCTTCTACCTTCTATCTTCTACCTCCAATATTCTACCTTCTGCTTTCTGCCTTCTTCTTTTGGAAGGGGTTTTTACCTAAAATTCTCACCTCGGTTTTTCTCTCATCTAAAACTGTTAGGTCACATAACCTCCCTTAGTCCTAAACCTAGGGCGACTCCTAAACCTGCTCGCTGTTCTGGGGTAATTTCTTGGCTGATTTCGAGTCCTAGGGTTTCGATGGGATCGACTTGAGATGCGGGCAAGCTTAATCTTTGCATAAAAAATTCGTCGAGTTTGCCGATCGCAGCTCCCGGGCCTGCTAGCAGCAGTTGCGCTACTTCGAGTTCTTCGCTCTGATTGAGGTAAAAATCTACTGAGCGGCGCAGTTCGTCTGCTAGTTCTCCCAATACTTTTATCATCGCATTTGTTCCCGGATTGGCGTCTCCCGACGCGCCCATTGTATCTGTGACTGGCAGGGTCATGCCTTGCAGTTCGCTGGTGTCTCTGGTTGGCGGCAGGTTCATGGCTTGGTTGAGGGCGGTCTGGATTTGGTAGGTGCCGATCGGGATGGTACGGTTGAACTGAGGTATGCCGTCCACTACTATAGCTAACTCGGTGCTGTCAAATTCTATGGCGGTGAGAACTGCTGCTTCTTGGGACGAAAATTGTTGCAGTTGGTCTTTGAGGGTGCGGATTAGGGCAAAGCTGGTTACTTCTAGTACGTCTATAATCAGTCCGGCTTCTTTGAAGGTTTCGATGTATGTGTCGGTAACTTCTCTGCGGGTTGCTACTAACACGACTTGCACTTTTTCTACTCCGTCGTCATCTACAAATAGGCCTATTTTTTGATAGTCTACGTCGGCGTCTTCTCTGGGAAACGGCAAGTAAAGTCCTGCTTCTGCGTTCATGTAATCCCGCAGTTCTTCTTCGTTGAGCTCTGCGGGAACTGGGATGAGGCGGATGACGGCTTCGCGGCCGGGAATGGCTGTGGCTACTCGCTTGGCTTTGATTTTGTTTTCGGCGAGGACGGCTTTTATTAGTTCTGCCATTCCTGGCGGATCGACTATTTGTCCTTCTTGTACTATGTCTTCGGGAACTTCTATTGAGGCTAGGATGCCTAATTTTAATGCCTGACCTTTCTTTTCGAGCTGAATGATGTTGATGCGGTCTGGGGCTATTTCGATCCCGATTCCTGGCTGGCGTTGGGAAAGTAGACCTTTGAAAAAGTTAACCATGTGATTGGGTCGCCGGTAATTGCTATTTTTTTCTTTTGTAGTTGGCCAGCCTGATTCAGCGCGCAGGCCTGTTGGAGGGTTGGTTTCCAACTGCCGCAAGAGTGCTGTAATCTCGGTATCCCGCCGTAGCTGCACAGCTCAGTCTGTGTTGCGCGATCGCTAGTTCCGATTTTATGCTATCCAATTTACTTGACAATAGCTATTCTGGTGCGAATGTCAATAAATTCCAGCTCGATCGACCGAAAACCCGCCGATTCTGCACAAAAACCGACTATCTCGCTCCTGGGCCCAGGTACAAAACTCTGTTACTGACTCATCGCGCTTGATTCGGGCGAGCGCTTTTTTGTCTGACGGTTCCCATAACTCTCAAATTTTATTCTATGAAACGTAAATCTTGGCAACTTTTTGCTGTTTTTGGGCTGGTGGGGCTGCTGCTGGCTGCGGTGGTGAGTTGCAGCAAGCCGGCTGTTAATTCCCAGGCAAATAATACGCAGGAAATCGAGTTCTGGACTATGCAGCTTCAACCTCAGTTTACTGAGTATTTCAACAAGACGATCGCCGGTTTTGAAGCCCAAAATCCGGGGGTGAAGGTGCGCTGGGTGGACGTTCCTTGGTCGGCGATGGAAAGCAAGATTTTGGGGGCTGTTTCGGCGAAAACTGCGCCGGATGTGGTTAACCTAAATCCCGATTTTGCTTCGCTGTTGGCGGGACGCAATGCTTGGCTGGATTTGGATTCTCGAATTCCGCAGCAAGTTCGCGAGCTCTATCTCCCAAATATCTGGAAAGCTAGTATGCTCGACGGCAAGAGTTTTGGCATTCCTTGGTATCTCACGACTGGGGTGACAATTTACAATACGGAGTTGTTGAAGAAGGCTGGAATTGCTAAGCCTCCTGCTACTTATGCCGAGTTGGCAACTGTTGCGAAGCAGGTGAAGGAGAAGACTGGTAAGTTTGCTTTTTTTGTGACTTTTGTGCCGGAAGATTCGGCGGAGGTTTTGCAATCTTTCGTGCAGATGGGTGTGCCTTTGGTTGATGCGAAAGGTAAGGCTGCTTTTAATACTGCTAAGGGCAAAGCTGTTTTTCAGTATTGGGTGGATTTGTACAAGAACGGACTTTTGCCACAGGATGTTTTGGTGCAGGGACATCGCAGGGCGATCGAGCTTTATCAAGCTGGGGAAACTACTTTTTTAGCTTCCGGGCCTCAGTTTTTGAAGGCTATTGCTGAGAATGCGCCGAGTATTGGTGCTGTTTCGGCTGCTGCGCCTCAAATTACGGGCGAAACCGGCAAGAAGACTGTGGCGGTGATGAATTTGGTTGTGCCCCGCGACAGCAAGCGTCCTGATGATGCTGTTAAGTTTGCTTTGTACGTGACTAATTCTCAAAATCAGTTGGCTTTTGCTAAGGCTGCTAATGTTTTGCCTTCTACGGTTGAGGCTTTGCAGGACGATTATTTTAAGAACGTTCCGACTGATGCTCCCGCAGCCGATCGAGCTCGCGTTGTTAGTGCTTCTGGGTTGAGTTCCGCCGAGCTATTGATTCCGCCTTTAAAGGATGTTAAGAAGCTGCAAAAGGCGATTTATGACAATTTGCAGGCGGCAATGTTGGATGAAAAGTCGGTAGATCAAGCTGTGGCTGATGCGGCTAAGGCTTGGGATCAAAGGTAGTTTTGAATTGAAGCTGGGGCGGGATTTTTTTTGCTCTCGCCCCTTGCTTTTTTGGGCTACTTGACGTATTATTAAAGAATGGGAATCTGTGTCGCCATATATACGCATATATCAGCTTTTAAATGTAAGGTGCGTCGCCTCGCAGAGCTTCCAATCATCGCGAAAAATTCGATGGCGACGCACCCTACGATTAGCAATCGCGCTTGCTTTTAAGGTTGAATTGTCCAGTCTTCCTGCACTAAATTAGGCACTTGCGAAAAATCTCGGTAGTTGCGCGTAACGAGGATAGCCTTATTAGCAATTACAATAGCACCAATCCGCAAATCTCGGTTGCCGATGCGTATTTTTTGACGGCGTAACTCAGTGTAATATCATGTCCGCTCGATTACCCTGATTCCTGTAGGGGCGGGTTCACCAATAATATTTGCCAAAAATAGACAATCTCACAAACCCGCCCCGGCAATTGTATAATTGGCGATATATCTGACATGAGATAGATATTGAAAGCATTCTGGTCAAATTTCAGAATGCTGAGATTTTTGAAATCATCTAATGTATCCCATAACCTGGTGTAAGCCAATACTAATTTGTCCGCTTGCGAAGGTTCAGAAGCCTGTCTGATAACATTGAACCTGCCGCGAATTACTTCCTCTACGGTTACGATAGTTACAGCAAGGTTTTCTGCGTTAACCTCGATTCGCTGCACCATCATTGGATCATTCCTTTGCCAAAGGGAGAAACAATCCGTATCAAGTATGTATCGGCTCATTTGGTCTCAACCGCAGCGTCAATTTGACTGTAATAAGCTTCGGTTTCTGCATCGAGTTCGCGGCGATATTCTTCTATGTGTGCCAATACCTCATCGTAATACGGATCGTTTTCATACTTACCCGCTAACCTCACCCAAGGATTGTTCGATCGACTATTCGTGAGTTTGACAGAGACGATTTCTGCTTCGGCTAGCTGGGCATTTACTAAATCGTGAAGGTTTTGCAGTGCTTGCGATCGCGTCTCGCCAAAAGCTTTACATTCGGGCCATCCCAGCAACGCTGCACTGACTGTTGTGTCTGATTCGTTTTTAATGATTATGTGAGCAGTTGAGCTGTCGAGGTCGCCCCCAAAGTTAGTGCGATCGGCTGCGCGAATGTCGCAGGTAGCGTTACCTGTTAAGAGTGTTTTTGTCTTGACTATCTCCTTGGTGTTTTCCTGGCGCGACTTTTCTATTTCTCCAATGATAGACGCCTTTAGTGCTAATGTATTGTTTTCCTGAAGCTGCTTGATTATGTTTCGCCTGAAAAGCTCGTCAAATAGTAAAGTTTGCTCTTGGGCTGGCAAAGCTTCTATATATTCAATTAGCGTTTGCACCGATATAAGGCTGCTCATAAACTTCGACATCTAAATTTTTCTAAACTCACTTGTA
The DNA here is from genome assembly GCF_036702415.1 of Microcoleus sp. D3_18a_C4. Taxonomy (NCBI): domain Bacteria; kingdom Bacillati; phylum Cyanobacteriota; class Cyanophyceae; order Oscillatoriales; family Microcoleaceae; genus Microcoleus; species Microcoleus sp. D3_18a_C4. Next base: position 54,836 of record NZ_JAUBTI010000013.1, read on the forward strand.
TTGTAACAAAAATTTTGCATTGGGCATTGGGCATTAGGCATTAATCTTTTTTTATCTCGCCCCTTGCTTTTTTATACCACTTGACGTATTATTAAATAATGGGAATCTGTGCCGCCATATATAAGCTTTTAAGTTATTATCGAATGATGAAATTACCGCCTCTTCACAACGCGGAGTCGGAGGAGAACTCTGATAAGTCAATCTCGACTATTTTAGAGGTAAATGTTTGTTGATAAGAACGATCGCTCATCCCAGAAACCGGGTTTATTTATCCCGTGCGAGATCCTTTCTCCATTCAGCTTGATTGATGATTTGTAGGAAGATAGCCTGAATTCCTCAAATATTCAGAAATTTGACTTGTGTTAAAATCAAAGCTCAGATCGGAATAGGAGAAAATTCTTATGCCAGCGATGACACTCAAAGATTTAAACCAAGTTCAAACCCTTTTTTCCGAAGCCGGTTTAGATTACAAAATTGAACTAGAAGACGGGAGGCTTTCAATTGTGGGGCCATCAGACATCGTATCCAGTGAAATCAGCAGTATTTTGATTCGCTTGCTGGGTAACTGGGTTTATCCCCGTCGCTTGGGGAGAGTCTTTGACTCCGCAGGCGGTTTCATCATGCCGGATACGAATGTCAAAGCACCGGATGTTTCTTTTGTTCGCGCCGCCCGCTTGCGCCAAAGTCCGCGTTATTTTGGAGAACTTGTCCCCGATTTGGTGGTTGAGATTAAATCTCAGAGCGATCGCATTAAGCCTATAGAAACCAAGGTTTTGAAGTTTATAGAACTGGGTGCGATCGTTGGAATTCTGATCGATCCTGATGAAGAAACAGTGACTATTTATCGCTCTACAGGTGAACCGACTGTTTTAGGAAATGGCGATATCTTAACAGTAGCAGAACTTTTTCCCGGTTGGGAATTGCCCGTTTCTGAATTGTGGCCTCCTATCTTTACAGAGGAAGAAACACAATTCTGATGCGTTTAAGCTTGGGATTGTTGTTGTTGCAGAAAATAGCCGACGAGATAAAGGGAACCGCAAAGGATTGTTAGGTTGTCACCTGTAACAGCAGCATCTAAAGCTGTTGTTAAGTCGGGGAAGGCTTGACAGAGTGTTAATTCGGGACAGATAATTTGAGCTAGGGTGGCTAATTCTGCGGGTGATGATGAGTTGTGATCGGGTACGGGTACTAGGTAAAGTCGATCGCCCTTTTTGAGTAATGCTTTCAAAATATCATCGCAGTCTTTAGTCGCAAGAATGCCGATTACCCAGTTAATCGGTGACGGGTGATTGTTCAGGCGATCGACATATTCACGCAGGGCGATCGCTGCGGCGGGGTTGTGCGCGCCGTCAATTAATATATTGCGGTTTTTCCAAGTTGTCTGCTGGAGTCTTCCGGGCCATTGGGTTTTGGCGATACCGTTTTCGATCGCGGTTGGGGAAATTTGCCATCCTTGGTTTTGGAGAGTGTGCAAAGTTGCGATCGCAATTGCTGAATTCATTAGTTGAATTTTTCCCAGCAGCGGCAATTGATATTTTATTTTAACCGCATTTTGATTTAACTGATATTCTGCGAATCCTTGTCCTAAATCTATTGCTGGTTTTACCCAAGTTGCCGGACAGTCTAATTCTTGAATGCGTTTTTCTACTACTATTCTAGCTGATTCTGGCAATTCTCCGATAACTGCCGGACATTTTGCTTTAAGAATTCCCGCTTTTTCCCCAGCAATATCTGCCACGGTGGGGCCGAGTATTTGCCAGTGTTCGAGACTGATAGAAGTAATGACGCTAGCGAGAGGTGTTTCGCAAACGTTAGTCGCGTCTAATCTACCGCCCAATCCAGTTTCTATCACTGCAATATCTGCTTTTTGTTCGGCGAAATACAGCCAAGCTGCGGCGGTGATTATTTCAAATTGAGTGGGAGTTTCGGTGTTGTTTTCGGTGGCGGCGACAACTCGTTCTAGACACTGTTGCAATTCTGTTGGGGAAATCGGTTTTTGGTTGATGCAAATTCTTTCTGTCCAATCGATTAAGTGCGGGGATGTGTAGCGCCCAACTCGATAGCCTGCTTCTGTGAGTACGGAAGAGAGATAAGCGCAAACGGAACCTTTGCCATTAGTGCCGGCAATGTGGATAATGGGTATTTGTTTGTGGGGATTGTCTAGTTTTTGGAGAAGTTGGTGAATTCTTTTTAGGCCGAGGTGTACGCCGAAGTGTTGGTAAGATTGGAGGATGGATTCTGCATTCATTGAGGATGATAAGTTCTGTTTGTGTGTGAATTATATTTTTTTTATTAACCGCAGAGGGCGCAGAGGGCGCAGAGTGAGAGAAGAAAGAGATAGATATCTAAGAAAAGAGAGGTTTATAATTGATTTATTGTATTTATTGCGGATGAAAAAAGGTGGCTTTGGATATTATTTCTCTGTTTTCGGGTTGTGGGGGGTTGGATTTGGGTTTTCGCTTGGCTGGCTTTAATGCTGTTTGGGCGAATGAATATGATAAGTCTATTTGGGATACATATAATTTCAATCATCCTGAAACTATTTTAGATCGCAGAGATATCAGAAAAATCAAATCTGATGAAATTCCCAACTGTATTGGGATAATCGGCGGCCCTCCTTGTCAAAGTTGGAGTGAAGCCGGGGCGAAACGGGGGATTGATGACAGTCGGGGTCAACTTTTCTGGGAGTATATCAGAATTGTGCGGGACAAGCAGCCTTTGTTTTTTTTAGCTGAGAATGTTAGCGGAATCTTAGCTCCCAGAAACAAGGATGCTTTCACTTATATATTATCGCAGTTTGAGGAAATCGGGTATCGGGTTTCGTACAAGTTGTTAAATGCTAAAAATTTTGGTGTTCCGCAAGATAGGCAAAGGGTGATTGTTGTTGGTTATCGGGAAACTCTGGGTTTGGGTTTTGAGTTTCCCGAACCGGGAACCGAGGTTTTGACGCTGAAAGATGCAATTTTTGATTTGCAGGCCGCCCCTATGTCAGTTAAGGGTAAATTAGATAATTATCACGATTCTGTCCCAAATCACGAATGTGCGGATTTGGGGTTTTCGAGCATTTATATGTCGCGCAATCGAGTTAGAAGTTGGTCAGAACCTTCTTTTACAATTCAGGCAAGCGGCAGACACGCGCCTCTGCATCCTCAAGCTAGTAAAATGATTTTGGTTGGCAAAGACAAACGCATTTTTGACCCCAATTCGCCTCTGCCTTACCGTCGGCTTTCTGTGCGAGAGTGCGCGAGAGTTCAGACTTTCCCGGATGAGTTTATTTTTAAGTACAAGTATATTGCTGATGGATACAAAATGGTCGGTAATGCTGTTCCTGTGAATTTGGCGAGGATGTTGGCGAATAAAATATTTGCGGATATTTCGCACTTGTAGCAGGGAAAGTTTTGTAGGGGCGGGTTCGCCGAAATATTTGATAATTACCGACAAATTATATAAACCCGCCCCGTCCATACTAGCGGACATGATATTACAAATCATCTAAAGTAAAATTGCGGGGATTTTTGAGGATAAAGGTTTGATTTTCTTTGATTAAATCTCCCGTACAGAGGAAAGGCAAGCGTTCTTGATAAGCTTTGATTGCGAGGATGTAATCTTTGTCTGCAAGTGAGGTTTGAATTTTCCGCAGTTTGTCGGCAATGACACCTAAAAACGTAATTTCGCCGCTTAATTTGTCGGCATTGGGAGTTTGAATTTGCATCACGACTCCCTGAATGGTTGTATTGGGAATTCCGGTAATTAAGTCGGCTAAAATTTCTATTTGAGAGCGATTCTCGATGAGCTCCAATGTCTCTAGCATCAAGTTCATTGACACGGGAAAGTCGGGAAGCTTGCAATTTAAAGGTAGAACTATTTGAGGAGTTTCTGGGTTGAGATTGCCGCTTGTCCAAATAATAGCCCGATCGCCTATTTTTTGCGCTTGTTTCCAACCTTGGGATTCTAAGTAGTAGCTGATTCGATCCGGTTCGAGATTTTTGAGCAATTCAATATCTTTAATTGTGACATTCATATTTGTCTCCCGGTTGCAATCCGCTGCATGATAGTTGTCAGACTCTGGGCCGAAAATATATTTGTTCTGGGTATTGAAATAGTGATGGTTTCTTGATTGTCAGTAGGTGCTGCACCTTCTAATGATATCCAATAAGCGCCGCGTTTTAAACAGAGTTCCGCTTCTGTCTGTTGCAGCCAGTCGCTGGGGCGATCGGGAACTGTCACCACAATTATAATTCTAGGAGGGTAGGCATTGTTGGCGCTCAATTCTTGGTAGTTTTTAATGTTCAGGGGATAGCGAAGGCTATTTTCATTCAAAATATCTCTTGATGTACATTTGACTTGAAGATAAAGAATGGGAAAGTTTGGTAAACCTGCTTCTGCGATTCCCGTGATAATTAGGTCTACACCCAGTTGGTCTAGAGGAGTAGTTGTTCGCTGGCAGATGCACCCGGCTGCTGAAGCCACGGCGTAAATGTAAGCATAGCTGAATTCTTCTTTTTGGGTGTTGATATCCATTAAAATGCTACTGCAATTTTGTTGCCATAAAGTAATGATATAACACCAAATCGGGTTATAAAACCCTGTTATGTAAAGTTACGGTGCGTGACTCAAGATGCCTTCCACACAAGCCCAAATCTATTCACAGTCACGCACCATACATCGCTTTGAAAGCAGATTAACCATCGCCCTAGCCGTAAATTCGATCGAGCTTCAAGAAGGTTTGTAACAGCACGTTTGCTCCCTGAGTGCACTGTTCTGGGGATGTATATTCGTCTTCTGCATGGCTGATGCCGCCGCGAGAAGCCACGAAAATCATCCCCATATCCGCAAACCGTCCGATTTCTTGGGCGTCGTGTCCGGCGCGGCTGATTAAATGCGTGCAACTCAAGCTTAATTCCCGGCAAACTTCGGCAATCGCATTTTGAATCTTTGCTGCTGCTAGGGTTGGCAATACGTGCAGCATTTCAATCATTTCAACTTCGGTTTTGGTGTTAAGCGCGATCGCCCTAAACTCTTGTTTCATTTTAACTAACAATTCTGCCAAATGAGTTTGAGATATATCGCGCAAGTCGATTTTAAAATCTACTTTTCCCGGTACAATATTTGTAGCATTCGGCGACAGGTTTAAGTAACCTACCGTTGCTACTTGTTCTCCCGGTGTTTCTACTCCCAACTTGTTGACTGCTAGCACCATTTGTGCGGCGGCTACTAGCGCATCTTTGCGATCGCGCATCGGCGTCGAACCGGCATGATTCGGGCGGCCAGTTACCGTCACTGCATAGCGGTACTGTCCGACAATGCCTTGAACTATGCCGATTTCATCGCCGGTACTTTCCAAAACGCCTCCTTGTTCGACGTGGAGTTCTACAAATGCTGCTATTTCTTGGGGATGGCGTTTTGCTTGTGCAATTTTTGACCAATCTCCGCCAATTTGTGCTAAACAAGTTTCAATGGAAGTACCGTCGCTGCGTCGGTAATATGCCGCATCGCTGACTGTATTTCCGGCCATCGCTTTGCAGCCGATAACGGTGTTTTCTTCGTCGGTAAATACGATCGTCTCGATCGGATGTTCCAAGCATAGGTTATTTTCGTGCAGTACCCGCACCACTTCAATTCCCGCCAAAACTCCCAAAACTCCGTCGTAATGGCCGCCCACGGCCACGGTATCGATGTGAGAACCTGTGGCTAGGGCCGCACACTCGCGCTTTCCGGGATACCGCCCGATCATGTTTCCCGCCGCATCAATGCGAACCGTCATCCCTGCTTCTACCATCCAAGATTCCACGAGTTGGCGGGCCAGCAAATCTGCTTTGGTAAATGCTACCCGACTCACGCCTCCTCCTGGTAGTTTGCCGATTTGGGCGAGTTGGGCGATGCTGCGGTTGAGGCGCGGGCCGTTGACTGCAAGTGTTAATGTAAGTGTCATTTAAAGTTCTTTTATTGATTGATGTAACTAATTGCTGTATACTGCATTCAATAGCATTTAAATCGGCGACATAATGTAGCCTTGTTTACAAAAGTCGAGCGGTTTGACAGTGCCAGGAATAAGGTGCTCTTCGGCATTGGTGTCAACTTAATGTCAAAGGTAATACGAGTCTACCGTCTGAGTTTACAGTCTTCCCGATCCCCCCTAGCCCCCTTCTCAAGGGGGGGACAAGAGAATTCTTTCGTCCCCCTTCTTTCCCCCCTTGGGGTAGGGGGGGGGTGGGGGATGAGCGGGGGATCGAGACTTCGATAAAAACGAGATATACAGAGAATTTTAGTCTTAAGTTGACACCAATGGCTCTTGGGCGCACCCTACAAAGTGAGTTTGTGCATCAGTCTTAAGTAGGAAAAAACACAATTTTTTATCGGGTGTATGTGATGAATCAAACAGCAATTGCAGTCAAACGAGTTTTCATTTGCGGTTCTGCCCTACGGGGTCAGCCGGACAACAGCAACCTCGGAGATGCGAAGTTTATTAGAGAAGCAAAAACTCGCCCGATTTACCGCTTGCATTCGGCAGAAAATGGCTGGCATCCTGCTATTTATGAAGTGGCTGCAGACGGTGTATCAATTCCGGGCGAAGTGTACGAATTAACTCAAGAGCAATTTGAACAGCTTGCAGGGGGGGAACCGCCGCATATGTATCCGTCGGATGTGGTTTTGGATGATGGAGAAGTGTTGACGGCTTTCTTGTACCCGCAGGAGTTGGTTCAGAAGTATGAATGGGAAGATATTTCCGATCGAGGTGGGTGGGCCGCTTATAAAGCCAGTACAGGGCAAAATTAATCCTTTCCGCTGGCTTGTTTGGGCGGGCGAGACGCCCACCCCACAAAAAAATTCATTTCTTGTGGAACAGGCCGGAAAGCCTGTTTGTTTGGGCGGGCGAGACGCCCACCCCACAAAAAAATTCATTTCTTGTGGAACAGGCCGGAAAGCCTGTTTGTTTG
>NZ_JAUBTI010000013.1:61873-70382 GCF_036702415.1 Microcoleus sp. D3_18a_C4
GGCGGGCGAGACGCCCACCCCACAAAAAAATTCATTTCTTGTGGAACAGGCCGGAAAGCCTGTTCTTGAAAATGCTACGGCTTGTGATATTCGTGCCAGTGTCGGGCAATATCGATGCGGCGGCACAGCCACACGTTTTCGTGCTGCTGCACGTAATCCAAAAAACGCCCCAAAGCCGCCGCCCGCCCGGGCCTCCCCGCCAAACGGCAGTGCAGCCCCACACTCATCATCTTGGGCGCTGTCTCGCCCTCGGAGTAGAGTAAGTCGAAGGCATCCCGCAGGTAAGCAAAAAACTGATCGCCGGAATTAAACCCCTGACTTGTGGCAAACCTCATATCGTTGTTGTCGAGGGTATAGGGAATTACCAAGTGGGGCCTGTTGCACTCGTACACCCAGTAAGGCAAATCATCCGCGTAGCTGTCGGCATCGTAGAGAAAGCCGCCTTCCTCCACTACTAGCTTGCGAGTATGGGGGCTCGTGCGCCCGGTATACCAGCCGAGGGGACGGCTGCCGGTAACTTGCGTGTGAATGTCGATCGCCCTTTGCAAGTGCTCCCGTTCCGCTTCTTCTCCAAAATACTTATAATCGATCCAGCGGTAGCCGTGGCTGGCAATTTCCCAATCCGCTTCTAACATCGCTGCTACTGCTTCTGGATGCCTTTCTAAGGCCATCGCTACCCCGTACACTGTGACCGGTATTCCCCTGGAAACAAACATCCGGTGCAGCCGCCAAAAACCGGCTCTACTGCCGTATTCGTAACAGGATTCCATGTTCATGTGGCGCAGTCCCGATAGGGGGACGGCCCCGACAATTTCTGAGAGAAATGTTTCGGAAGACGCATCTCCGTGCAGGATGCAGGTTTCTCCGCCTTCTTCGTAATTAATTACAAATTGTACGGCTACGCGCGATCGATTTGGCCATTTAGGATCGGGGGGATTTTGCCCGTAACCGATTAATTCTCGCGGATAATTTGCTGGCATAAGTAGAAGGAAGTTCGGCAACGGATTCGCTCGACGGATTTAACGGATGTAACGGAGATCGGGAATCAGGAAGAGGGAAAATGCAATAATTGACGTTTTTGCTGTGGCGATCGGGAAAGGTGATTTTTTTTAATTGTACGATCGCACTTATTTTAACTTATAGCAGATTCCACGTTTATGAAGAACACCCAGATCGATCTCTCCCCGCCGTAGGGACACGGTACTGCCGTGTCCCTACTTCATAAACCTGGCAGATGCTGTATCTATCTTGCCGCGTTCCTGTTCTATTTCCTGAATTTCTTTAATTACCCGCGCTTTGCTGGCGATTAAATGTTCTTTAATTGCTCGCTCTGCGGCGGCTGCATTTTGTTCGATTACAGCTTGATAAATGCGGCGGTGTTCGCTGCGGATTTCCAATACTCCCGGATTGTATTCCATTGTGCGCAGCCGCACTAAGATCATTTTGTCAAACACCTGATCTAACAGAGTTACCAACCAAGAATTAGCGGAACTTTGCGCTAGCAAGCGGTGAAATTGGTAATCTGCGTACAGCAATTGATAGTTTGTCAGTTCGCCCGAGCGCGCGGGCGTGTTATTTTCTGCTTGAGTGACGATCGATTCTAGTTGTTTTAATTGAGTCGGTGTCGCATTTTGACTCGCCCCGGCGGCCGATAATTGTTCCAAAGCAATGCGGCAATCGTAAAGATCCTCCGCATCGGCGATCGACAGCGTAGCGACGCGCAATCCGTGATGCGGATCTGCCGTCACTAAATTCTCTCGCTGCAGTTGGCACAAAGCTTCTCTCACCGGAGTTCGGCTGACGTTTAGCATTTGAGCAAGTTGAGTTTCGATCAAGCGTTCTCCGCCTGCTAATTCCCCCGACAGGATAGCAGTTCGGAGAGCTTGGTAAGTTTGTTCGTGGAGGGATTGAGTGCGGCGAATCGCGCGAAATGACAAAGCCAAAATCAGTTATCCTTTAGTTAAAAGTAGAGTTAGTTTACTATTGTTAAAAATTGTTGATTCAGCCTTATCTCTCAGATTTTTATGTTAGATAATCAGGAGGTTTTGGCTGACTCATTATTAATGATACAGCACATTGACGCTGATGTAGCAGGTAGGTATAGATTGCAGGTGATATTTTTGGGGACGCGCGGCTTTGGCCGCAGGTGTCAACAACCACGCGCTTGGACGCAGTACGGCAGGGGTTTAAACAAGAGCCTGATAGAAGACATTCCGTTTTAAATGAGTAATGTTAATAGAGGGCTATTTGTGGGGTGGGGGCGGGTTTATTTTACCTGTTTGTACTATTTAAGGCTATTGGTGAACCCGCCCCTACAGGTCATGGGAATGGTGCAATATTTCGGTTAAGATTTACCCAATAACACCACGATCGTCAATCCTGTAGGGGCGGGTTCACCTACAGTTTTAAATGGCGCAGACAATCTAAATAAACCCGCCCCCACCCCTTGGTTAAAAGCTAAACTGAGTGCGGAGATTTCCCACAAATACAGTCGGGTTGCCATCAAAGTTGTTGGCATTAAAGATAGCATAAAATGCCGGGACGATCGCAATATTATTAGTAAGCGGGTAGTAGTACGAACCCTCTACCTCGTACTGAGTTCCTCCATTTCCCCCGCCGGAGAGCAAAAATCTGCGGCCCGATATGTAATCGTGGGGAATCACAAATGAAAGCACGCCCAGCGCCCCCTTTTTTCCCAAATCGGGAAATCCCATGCCGACTTGCAAAGACTGTACCTTAATATCTCCGCCAGAGCGATCGCGATTTACCGGATTTACCTCAAGTTGTCCGTAGGAATAGCGCCCGAACAAACCGAAATTCCGGCTCAGCAACCAATCAAAATTGACCACAAAAGTATCGGCGCCGGAGTCTCTAACTCTGCCCCCGAAACCGTCATCTGCATAGCCGTAAGGCAGCGGTTCGCCCACTGCGCCGCCGATGAATCCGTTATAAGGTTTGAGGCTCGATCGCGCGTAAAGCAGCCGCAGATTGAAAGAGTTGCTGGGGGCGTATTCCAACTGCGCTGTCATCGTGTTTGTACTGTTGAACAAACCATCGCTGGGATTGCTAGCCGTATTGAATACCGCAGGATTCAAAAATTCGGTATTTTCAGCCATATAAGCAGCCGTAAACCTGAGCGGTTTGGCAACTTGCCAAGTGACAGCAGCGCCCGATCCGCGATCGACTGCATTTAACAGCGTACTTCCGTTCGAGTTAAAACTCGTGGCTCCCCTCAGAAAGAACGTGAAGCGATTGCCGTCAAAATACCGATAATAATTCAATCGCGGCCCGATGGAAACTTGCACTTTATCTCCCACCGGAAACGTGTAAGACATCTCGCGAATTCCCACAGTATTAGCCGTGGGTACGCCAGTTTGATCTAAAAACGGCGTTCCCCAAGTGTTGTAAAAACCCGCCGATACCAGTTCGTTTGCGGGTGAGTTGCCGTTGCCGACAACTAACTGAGTCACCAGCGAATCTTTGCCTGTAAACGAAGTATTAAGCGTCAAGAAAGCGTAGGAGCTAAAAGTAGTTTCTGGTTGCCCCCGCTCAACGCGAGTCGGTCGGTTGTTGGCATCGCGAGTTGGGGGAGCAAAGGGGCTGTTTGGGGCGGTGCGGCTGCGTTCTGCGGTGATATCGCCTGTGGGAAATGCTGATGTCAGGTTGAACCAAACCGTAGCATTCAGTTTCGTTGTGGTCGAAAATTGATTCGATTCTAGCTCCGCCGTGCGGGCTTCTAATACATCGATTCTACCGCGCAGCGTTGCTAGTTCTGCCGCAAATTCTTCTTGCAGTTTTTGGAGTTTTTGTAAATCTTCTTTTTTGACTAAATTCGAGGTTCCTGCTGTTACCAACTCCGCAACTTTATCGAGACACGCATTCAAACCGGCGGCGAATTCGTAGCGTGTCATGGCTCGATTTCCGCGATAGGTGCCGTCGGGATATCCTGCTATGCAGCCGTAGCGCTCAACTAAGGATTGCAGTGCTTGAAATGCCCAATCTGTAGGCTTGACATCGCTGAGTTGGGAAACTGAGGTGACTTGCTCTATTTCGGCAGCATCGTTTATTTCCAGGCTGTCTGTTTGTTGGATGTCGGCGATAGTTGCCGGATTTTCCGGCGTTTGAATTGACTCGGCTAATTCGTTCGATTCGCTGGATGCTTGGGCTGCTGTTTCTGTCTGCTTTATTTCGCTATTTTGAGGAATTTCGGCAATTTGTTCGCTGTCGGTCGCGACGGAAATATTCTCAGCTTGCGCCACTTTTTCGACTTCGATATCAGCGGTTGTTTCTGGTTTTTCCGCAGAATTTATCTGTGTGTCAATTGGTGCGACAGGCAATTCTGCTACAGGTAATTCTGCTGTCGGGGCTGTTGCTTCCTCGGTTTCTGAAACGGAAGTTTCCGCCGCATAAATTCCAGGAGAATGCAGCAGATTAATACAAAAAAAGGCTGGCGTTGCTGTCAGCACAATTTGGAAAAACAAAAATTTAGACATTATCCTCACACCGTAATTTTTTAGTCCATGCAGGCGGACTTTGTTTGACAAGGAGCGGTTTTAACCGAACAATCTCGGACAACGGCAAAATACATCAGATACGACATTTATGAAGTAAACCCCACATCGTTAGCTCTCTGTAGGGACACTTCAAGATCCCTTCTTCGTGTCAACTTAACGTCAAACCCAGTCAGAGACTGCTGTTTGACTATTAAATCTAGATCCCCTCTAGGGCGTGTTTTCAAACTCTAAGATCCCCCCCAGCCCCCCTTCTTAAGGGGGGAGCAAGAGTTTTAAAGTCCCCCTTAAGAAGGGGGATTTAGGGGGATCTGGACTGGGTAAAAACGAGATTGAGCAAGGGTTTTAGGGTTAACTTGTCACCAATGAGCTGAGCCTAAGTCCCTACATTTCATCAACCTGGAATACGCTGTATTCGCTCTTTTAAGTCAGCGGTTTGCGATCGGCGGCAGGAGGTAAAGCCCGCTCTTCTTTCGGAGGCAAAAAGCTCTCATCAACTATCTTATTAACTGGGGGAGCTTCAATCTGTAAGACTTCTGCTACTTGTTTTGCTGTCGCTTCCAGACGAGCTGGATCGACTCCGCCCAAGCCAACTTTTTCAACTTCGGGAGTGATGTACAGCCTTTCTAAAGCAATTTGCAGGCGCCGCTTTTCCGCATTTTTGTCCATCAAGCTGTCTCCAGCTTTTACCACCGATTCCAATCCGGCTGTCGGATCTTTTAAGGTATCTTGGAGTCCTTTAAAATACGCTCTCAAAAATCCTTTTACTACTTCGGGATTCTGGTCTAAAAAGGCTTTTTTAACCACGATCGCATTTCCGTACAAATCTAAGCCGTTCTCAGTGTAGTAAAATACATTCATATCTTCCGGCTTTTTGCCTGCTTTTTCTAATGCAGGGATGATGGTTGTCGCAAAACCGCTCACTGCATCCACATCGCCTTTAATTAATAATGTTTCGCGCAGCTTCGGTTCCATTGTAATCCACTCTACCGAATCGGCTTGCACTCCGGTTTTTTGGGCGAATACCGGCCACAATTTGCGCGGTGCATCTCCTGCGGGAGCTCCTAGCTTTTTGCCGGCTAATCCTTTCGGATCTGCTATGTTGCTCGACTTGAGGGTGACAATTGAAAATGCCGATCGATTGTAAGGTACTGCAACTGCTACTACTGGATCGTTGGGATTTTTGGCGTTGAACTCCATCATCGAGTAAATATCGCCAAATCCAATCTCGAATTGGCCTGCTGCTACTTTAGTAATTGTATCAGAGGAACCGTAGCCCCGCTCGATTTTGACATCCAATCCTTCGGCGGGGAAATAGCCTTTGTCGATCGCCATTGTCAGCGGTGCGTTGTCGCCTTGCAGCAGCCAAGATGGATTGACTTTGATGGTGCGTTTCTGTGCGGTGTCGGCGGCTGTTGCTGTTGCAGTTGCTCCCCCTGATGCAGGGGTAGTTGCGGCATTCGGCTGCTGGGATTGGCAGCTACTCAGAATTAGTAGCGCTGCGATCGGCATTAGGGATAGCGATCGTCCTAACCACGTATTTTTCATGAAAAAAAACCTTGCTATTTGGACAACAAACCAAACCAAAAACCGATCGAGCGCACCAAAGGATCTCGCCCATCTCTGCGAATTTTGCCTCAAAGTTAAGCAGCGATCGGGTTTCTTGTATACGGTATGCTCAAATTAATTGGCTGACTGTATACAGAAACACAGTTTTTAGTTTTTTGTCAAACCACAATCAAATAGACAAGTTGATATTTGCCCTAACTGTAATGTTGCGCTCGCTTACCCGATCGCTCGTCCAAAAGTTTGTATTTTCGGATACAGCAAAATTTCCAAATATCAAGAATAAATAGATATATAAATTTGGAAACCATTTGTGTATACAGGATACGGCGAAGTTTATACTAAAGAAAGGAGTTAGACTAACTGTGGTACAGCCTAAAATGCTAACAAATGCGATCGAAACGCAAGAACCGACTCTGTTGGAATTCGATCGAGTGGGTTTAGAGTATCGAGTTGACGGCCAACCGAGGCGAATTATTGACGAAATTTCGCTGTCGATCGCCCAAGGAGAATTTGTGTCCTTTGTGGGGCCCAGCGGCTGCGGTAAAACTTCGATTTTGAGGATGGTTTCCGGGCTGTCTCCAGCGCCGATCGGCGAAATTCGGATTCGCGACAAAAAGATTGCCAAACCGCTTAAAAATGTCGGCATTGCCTTTCAAAATCCCGTGCTTTTGCCTTGGCGAAATACCCTCGACAACGTACTTTTACCGCTGGAAGTAGTGCAGCCTTACAAGCGGGAATTTAAAGATCCTCAGCGGCGCGAAAAGTTCGTGCGCCAAGCCCAAGAATTGTTAGCTACCGTCGGATTGCAAGACTTTCAAAAACAGTTTCCCTGGCAATTATCGGGAGGAATGCGGCAGAGGGCTTCCCTGTGTCGGGGCTTGATTCACCAGCCGGAAATACTGCTGTTAGACGAACCTTTTGGGGCGTTAGATGCTTTCACCCGCGAGGAAATGTGGGTGATGCTGCAAGAGTTGTGGATGCGGGTGAAGTGCGTTTGCATCCTGATCACTCACGATTTGCGCGAGGCAGTTTTCTTATCGGATACTGTTTATGTAATGGGCCCGCGCCCGAGTTCTATCGTCTATAAAGTCAAAGTTAACCTGCCGCGTCCCACTAATCTAGATATGATCCTGTCGGATGACTTCAACCACATCGTAGCAGAACTGCGCCGCCACATTCACCGCAATTAAAAAACGAGAAAGCAATGGATAAGTTAGAGAAATTTGCTCGCTCAAAAACAGCAAGCATTGTGATGCCAATTGCTGCTACAATCTTGCTGTTCGTGCTGTGGGAAATTCTGGTATTGCTCTTAAAAATTCCCCCTTACAACTTGCCCGCACCTTCTGCAATTCTCGCCGCCACTTTAACTCAAAGCAAAGCACTGATCGAAAACTCGGGACAAACTTTGTTTACAACTTTAGCGGGTTTTTGCATAGCCATTGTAGCTGGCATAGTGCTGGGGTTTCTGATCGGGTATTCGCGGATTGCCTATGTAGTTCTGTACCCGCTATTAGTTGGGTTCAATACTGTACCGAAAGTCGCATTAGTGCCGCTGTTTGCGCTGTGGTTTGGCATCGGTACGGTGCCGGCAATTCTGACTGCTTTTTTGCTGGCATTTTTCCCGATCGCAGTTAACGTAGCTTTGGGATTGGATACAGTTGAACCCGAGATGAAAGATGTGATGCGATCGCTCGGTGCATCGCAAATCGAAATCTTCCAAAAAGTCGGGTTCCCCCACACCTTACCCTACGTTTTTGCATCCCTAAAAGTAGCAATTTCCCTCGCCTTTGTCGGCGCTGTAATTTCGGAAACAGTAGCATCCAACAAAGGCCTCGGCTACTTAATTGTCACCGCGAGTTCTAACTTTGACGTGCCTTTAGGTTTTGCAGGATTGATGGTTTTGGCTGTGATGGGAACCGTACTTTACAGCTTGTTTGCTGCTGCTGAGAAATACCTGATTTACTGGGCGCGCTGATGGGATGGATTCAACCAAACCCACTGCCGGAAATTGGGGTGCAAGTGGCCTAAAGGTTCTTCGTGCCCAGGCTGTTTGATGTCTTCTACAGGTACTGGCGCGGGGGATTTTTTGGTTAGTTGGCGATTGAAGAATGTCATAACTTTGCCTCCAAGATTGTTGTTTTTCTGGGAGGCACATGGAAACCTGTCACCATACCAGCTTTATTTGGTATGTCCGAATCTTTTTCTGTGCCTTATGATACTATTATAGAACTTTTTCGGCGGGAAGTATCCCCCGATCGGGTGATATTGACTTAGGCATGGGGCAAAGATTGAATTTTCTTGTGGGGTGGGCATCCTGCCCGCCAGTCAGCAACAGGCAAGATGCCTGTTCCACAGCAACAGGCAAGATGCCTGTTCCACAGCAACAGGCAAGATGCCTGTTCCACAGCAACAGGCAAGATGCCTGTTCC
>NZ_JAUBTI010000013.1:70482-94216 GCF_036702415.1 Microcoleus sp. D3_18a_C4
GATGCCTGTTCCACAGCAACAGGCAAGATGCCTGTTCCACAGCAACAGGCAAGATATTTGTTCCACAGCAACAGGCAAGATGCCTGTTCCACAGCAACAGGCAAGATGCCTGTTCCACAGCAACAGGCAAGATATTTGTTCCACAGCAACAGGCATCTTGCTTGTTCCACAGCAACAGGCATCTTGCTTGTTCCACAGCAACAGGCATCTTGCCTGTGAAGCAAAGATTGAATTTTCTTGTGGGGTGGGCATCCTGCCCGCCCGATTAATTTTGAATTGCCGACTCCAGGCGAAAGCGGGCTATTTCGCAAATTTCAGCTACAGCCTGCTGCATTTCTGTTTCCAGGGAATTGTCGAGGCGCTGTTTAAATGCTTCGATAATGCTGGTTTTAGTGTGTTTTTTCACCGCCGCAATGAAGGGGAAACCGAATTTTTCGCGGTACGATCGATTCAGGAATTGAAAGCGATCGAACTCTTCAACAGAAAGTTTATCCAAACCCGCACCGGCTTGTTCGCTAACCGATGCTTCCGCCATTTTTGCTTTGCTTCCTAAATCCGGGTGGGCTTGAATTAAAGCTAATTTTTCGGCTTCAGTCATGGCGCTGACGGCTGTTACCATTTTGGCGTGCAAGTCGGCTGTGGATGCGAAAGGGCGATCGTCCCAACTGCGGCGGGCGATCGCGGGGGTGTGTTCAAAAATCTCGCCGAGGGCTTGTGTAAATTCCTCCTGGCTGAGTTGGTTGAGTTGAACTAAAGAGTATGGCATTTTGAATTGGGTTGATTAATTTTAATTAGGTTTGTTTTATTCGTTTGGTATCGGAGGAATTATTTTTATTGAACCGCGAAGACGCGAAGGGCACGAAGGAAGAGGGAAGAAGGGGGAAGAAGTAAATTATCTTCTACCGGGAAGTTATATTATGTCTGGTCGATTGACCATGATTCTTGTAGGGGCTGCCCTCACCAACAATAGTCGCCAAAAACCGACAATCTCAAAAACCCGCCCCGACCTATGATCGATCTGATGACTACTGACTACTGACTGATGACTAATGACTGCTGACTTGAGTTTGTTCGACTTCGCCGTGGGCTTTTAGGAGTGCAGCAATTTTGCGGCGGATGATGATTCCCGGTTTATCTGTCAGCATATGCTGTTCTTGGGTGATGTCGAGGGGTACGTCGCAATCAGTGGTTTCTAAAATGCGTTTGTCTTCTAATGTAACGGCGCGATAGAAGGCAATAATATCGCTGGTTTTAGCATCGGCTTCGGTATCGTTTCGGAGGCAAAATTGCACCATTTGAGATGCGGAATCGTTAATCGGAGTCATGGTATTGACGATGATGTGAACGAGTCCGTTTGGGTAAACAATCCGCAGTTTGACGGTAAAGGGCATAAACCAAATTCCGTCGATCGTCCGCACGGTTTCTTGTTGCTCGATTTTTAAGTTTTGCTGTTGCTGTGTGGGATTTGCTACGCCTAAAATGCTGCGGTAGTGCAGTTCCCATTCTGTTTCTTCAAATTCCATTACATCTGGGGCGAGATGTGCTTCGCTACCGAAAGTTGCGGTGTGTACAAAAGACGGATGCGCCATATCTAATTCATTTTCCATTACTCGCAATCCCGCACAATTCCAGCGTTCATAAAATTCGTGAATTTGGCGGTAATTCGAGTCTGCAGCTTCGGGAATATCGGGAATTTCTGCCAGCGGTTCTCCCAGACAAACCCAAACGTATCCGTAGCGCTCGCGCGTGCGGTAAGCTTTTACTTTATAATTTGCAGAAATTGCGCCGTTTTGCTGCTGCGGAACGCTGACGCAGGTTCCAGATGAGTTGAATGTCCAGCCGTGGTAAGCGCAGCAAATGTTGCCGCCGACAATTTTGCCGATCGACAGTTTAGCCGTGCGGTGACTGCAGCGGTCTTCAACTGCAGCGGGTTTACCTTCGGAATCCAACCACAAAACGATGGGTTCTCCTAATAGTTCAAAAGCTTTTGGTTCGCCGGATAATTCGGATGTAGGAATCACTGGATACCAGAATCGTTTGAAAATAGGTTGCTTCGTAACTAACATAATTCCTCCTCTTTTAAATAATAACTAAACGCTTCTTCCTTCTATCTGACATCTTGCACCATTCTCAGTAAGGTTTTTATGGGCGGGCTCTCCTGCCCAACCCCTACTCCCCACAAGAAATTCATTCTTTGTGGAACAGGCCGGAAAGCCTGTTCTTGAGGTGCGCCCACCCCACCAGAAATTCATTCTTTGTGGAACAGGCCGGAAAGCCTGTTCTTGAGGTGCAAGATGTGAGTTCTCTTCAACTACCGCGATAGGTACTGTAAGACCAAGGCGAAACAAGCAAAGGTACGTGATAATGTGCGCTTGAATCGGCGATGCCGAACTGAATCGGAACGATGTTTAAAAACGGCGGTTCTGGCAATTTTTCGGCGAACTGCGCGAAGTATTCGCCCACAGAAAAGACTAATTCGTAAACTCCCGGTTTGAGTTCGCTTTCGGATAGTAAAGGATCTGCGGTGCGGCCGTCAGCATTAGTTGTTACAGTTTTGAGCAGCGTTTTGGCGCCGGATTTTGGGTCAATTGAATGCAGGGCGATCGGCATATTTGCAGCCGGACAGCCGCGGGCTGTATCGAGAACGTGAGTAGTAAGTTTTCCTGACATTTTTTATTCAAGAAGGAAGAAGGAAGAAGGAAGAAGGAAGAGGGAAGAGGGATGATATCATGTCCGGTCGATCGACCGCGATTTTCGTAGGGGCTCCCCTCACCAACAATACTTGCCAAGAATTGACAATCTCAAAAACCCGCCCGACCGGGATATTATGGTTAATCGATCGGACATGATATGAGGGATGAGTAGGGACACAACACTGCTGTGTCCTGGGAATTATCTGTTTGTATTAGTGTAGCGGGCCTGCTGAGATGACTTTGACGATCGCATCTGTGACATCAGTCGGCCGTTCATACGCTAATTGTTGATACCACTTTTCTGTTACAACTGGATCTTTACCGTGTATTTGTTCCGCGCGCTGTCGGGCTTTTTCAACAACTGCATTCGCCCGCTGTTTGCGCTCGGTTTCGTAACGTTTGAGCGCGTATTCTACGCCCAAATTCGTACTCAAAAGGTAGTTACTGAGTACCAGCCCGTCTTCCATCGCCTGACAGCCTCCCTGGCCGAGATCCGGGCAGGTGGCGTGGGCCGCATCTCCCAGCAAAGCCACTCTACCGCGAACGAAGCTGTCGATCGGCCCTACGTCGTGAATTTCCGGCCGCGCCACTGCTGCGGGGTCGAAAGTATCTATCAGCAATTGCACTGGTTCGGCCCAACCTTTAAAATGTTCTTTAAGTTCGGCTTTGTAATTGTCGGGATTGGCGGGAGTACCTTTGGGCAAGGGAACATCTAAGAAAAAGTAAAATCGATCGCCCGCGACTGGCATCATTGACGCCCGTTTGTGCTCGCCGACATATATCGCCCAAGTGTTTTTCGGCGCTAGTTCTTCCGCTGCGGGTACTAACCCGTTCCAGTTGATATAACCGCCGTATTTCGGCTCTACTTCGCGGCCCAATATATACGTGCGCAAAATCGAGCGAACCCCGTCAGCCGCCACTAACAAATTGCCCCGCGCTTTGTCTCCGTTTTCAAAGATTGCTGTTACTCCGCTTTCGTCTTCTTCTACAGAAATACACTTGCGATCGAGCTTGACTTTTCCCTTAAAAGCTGCTAGCAACATATTCTGCAAATCGCGGCGGGCAACGGGATAGGGGCGCTGACCGACTTGTTGAATTAGCGGCATTAAATCGATGTCATTCAGTAGTTCGCCGGTTTTGGTGCGGTATTCCATGCGCTCCATTTGACCGCCGATTTTTGCCATGTTTTCGCCTAAGCCCAAGCGGTTGAGAACTTTGACGCCGTTCGACCACAGGGAGATGCCGGCTCCTGCGGGGCGCAGTTCTTTTACGCGATCGTAAATTTCAACTTCATAGCCCGCTTGTTCGAGGGCAATTCCCGCAGTTAAGCCGCCAATTCCCGCACCGATGATGACAACTTTTAAGTCGTGCATTCTGTGTTTATCCTGCTGAATTACAGCTTTTTTCAAGAATTCATAACAGTTAAATAAATCTTTTTTCCCGTCTGTCGGAACTTTGAAACTCACTATATTTTATACCCGCAATGGAGTTGTGACTGTATCGTAAATTACTAATTCATGCAGTTTTTGACAAATGGCGATCGGCTTTGGTGGGGCATATCCCTATGAGACATCTCCAACAATTCTTGTGGGGATCGATATATCCCCGTAGGGACACTCCAAGAGCCCAAGGAGTGTCAACTTAAGTTCAAACCCAGTCACAGATTGCGGTTTGACCATTAAACTTAGATCCCCCCTAACCCCCCTTAAGAAGGGGGGGACAAGAGCCTTCTCTTTCGTCCCCTTTCTTAAGGGGGATGCGAGGGGGATCTAGGCTTAGATAAAAGCGATATTTATCAAAGGTTTTAGGCTTAAGTTGAGACTCTTTGGGGATTGCCGTGTCCCTGCTTCATAAACTGTGGGTATCTTACTCAGCTATAAACTTTGTTAACTCCCCGAGATTGTGCCCAATCGCATTTATCCCGCGAATATGAGACAATGGAGAACCTCCGTACAAAAAGCTATTCAAACTAACTTGATAATTTTGCTGAACTGCTAAATCCAGCCACAAATTGTTTATCGCATCTCCGGGTTTGTAGTCGGGAATATTGTGCTGATAGTAAGGAAAACTGTCTATACAAGTATTGAAAAAGTTCTTGCGCCCGCAATGCTTTAAATACTGATATCGCGGTTTGAATTCTGTTTGATTTTCTAATACTGTATATATAGTATCTGCGAGAGATTCTGGGTCAAATTTGGCGTAAAGACCCGCACCTTTGGGGAAAACGGGCGAGTTTCCTCTGGCGTATTGGTTGAATTCTTCAAAACAAATTACTGGTACGTTGCAACTCATGGCTTCGGTAATTCCCCGGTTTTTTCCTTCGAGGAGGGAACCGAGGACGAATGCTTGTGCTCGCGAATAATATGTGGGGATTTCGCTGTAGTAGTCTACTCTCGGCACTAAGTTAATGTAGTCGGAGGGGTTGGTTAAAATTGCCTCGACTTGTCGCCATTCTTTTAATGCGTACTCGTCGAGAGTTTGCAGGTTGCTAGCATCAAATTCGTGTCCGGTGACTACTGTTAGTTTTATCGGTTTTTGCGGATATTTTTGGCGGTAAACTTTTAAGGCTTTGGCTATGATTGGCAAATTTTTTTCTTCGGAAATGCGCGCGACGGCTAGCAAGTCGATGTCTTTGGCGGGGACGTTGCGCGGGGAAATTAAGTATTCGTTGATGAAGTCGGTGTCTTGCAGTGGTATGATTGGTTTGTGGGCGCGATCGACATAAGTTTCGCGAAACCACTTTTCTCGCTGTGGGTTTTTGTATAAACTGGAGTAGGCGTCAGCTATGGGGGCCCAGGAATAGGAGATTCCGGGGGAATAGGTGAAGGAGAAAAATACTGAGGAAATTTGGGGAAATAGTTTGTTTATTAGTTCGACTCCTTCGCTGAAGTAAATTCCTTTGATGAAACGCCCTTCGTAAAATAGTGGGGGAAGCAATACGTAGAAACTGACGGTATCGAAGCGGTGGGGTTGGTCTTCAAATATCTCCCAGCTAAAGGCGTCTAAGTCTGCATAGATTTCGGCGATTGGTTTGTTGATGTGGGGGTTGCGTAAATAGGGTTTTTGTCGATCGTAGTTTCCGCGTACCATATAATTCTGAGTGTGAGTATCTAGCTTTTTTTATTTAACCGCAGAGGGCGCAGAGGGCGCAGAGAAGAAGAGAAAAGAGTTATTCACAAGTCATCCACGGGTTGTTCTAGTGATTCATTGTCGCCTATTGTGAGGGCGAGTTGGTAGATTTGGCGGCGGGGGAGGGATGTTTGTTGCGCTAGCTGGCGGCTGGCTTGGGAACGACTTATGCCTTCTGCAATTAATGTTTGCAATTCTGCTTTAATTGCGTCTTCGGAAAATATTGGGGCGGCTGTTTGGATGCCGGCTATTACGAGGGTAAATTCTCCCTGGGGTTCGCGATTGGTGTAAAGCTCGATCGCACTTTCTATACTACCACGCCAAAACTCTTCGTGCATTTTAGTTAACTCTCTCGCCAGCACAATCTGTCGGTCGCTTCCCAAACTATTTGCTAAATCTTGTAAAGTTTGGCGCAATCGGTGGGGAGATTCGTATAATATTATAGTGCGGGATTCTATTTGCAAAGCTTCTAAACTTTGTTGGCGTTCTTGACCTTTCACGGGTAAGAAACCTTCAAATACAAATCTCTCTGTGGGTAATCCTGATGCAGTTATGCCAACAATGCAGGCGGTCGGGCCGGGAATCGGAATAATGTTAATATTAGCATCGGCGCAAGCTTTTACTAACTCGGAACCGGGGTCAGAAATTCCCGGCATTCCGGCATCGGTGACGAGGGCGATATCTTTGCCTAAATGCAGTTTGTCGATGAGTTCGGGGAGTCGCTGCTGTTGGTTGTGTTCGTGATAGCTGATTTGGGGGGTTTTGATTTGGAAATGTTGCAAAAGTTTGCCTGTATGGCGGGTATCTTCGGCGGCGATGAAGTCTACTGTTTGCAAGATTCGGATGGCGCGAAATGTCATGTCTTCGAGGTTGCCGATCGGGGTTCCTACGATGTAAAGTGTTCCTGTGGTGGGATTTGCTTGCATTTTAAGATTGGGATTTTTTAACGATGGGACACGGGCGGGACGCCCATGCCACAGGCCCATGCCACAGGCCCATGCCACACATTTAAGCAGATATGAAAACGGGATTGTTTTTGGGATTAGCGACTTTAGATTTAGTTTATTTGGCCGAGAAGCCTCCGGGTGAAAATCAGAAAGTTGTTGCTTCTGATTGTACCATTGCTGCGGGCGGGCCGGCGGCTAATGCTGCGGTCACTTTTAGCTATTTGGGGAATGCGGCGGTATGGGCTGGGGTTTTGGGCACTCACGCGATCGCCCAATTAATTCGTGCAGACTTAGCGGAGTATAATGTCAGGATAATTGATTTGGAACCGGGGCGATCGCACTCGCCGCCAGTTTCCTCGATTATTGTAACTGAAGCAACGGGCGATCGATCGGTAATTTCCATCAATGCTACGAAATCGCAAGTTGACAGTCAAACAATTAACCCGGATATTTTAACATCAGTTAATATTGTACTGCTTGACGGACATCAAATCGCAGCCAGCAAAGAAATTGCTCAACTTGCCAAGTCAAAAAACATTCCCATTGTCCTCGACGGTGGCAGTTGGAAACCCGGATTAGAGGAAATATTGCCTTTCGTTGAATGGGCTGTATGTTCCGAGAATTTTCATCCGCCCGACTGCGACAATTCCGAACAAGTCTTTGCTTACCTGTCAGCAGCCGGAATTTCCCATATTGCCATCACTCGCGGCGAAAAATCAATTTTATACCTCAGCAGTGGCACTTACGGCAGTATAGAAATACCTCAAATCCAAGCCACAGACACTTTAGGCGCCGGCGACATCTTTCACGGCGCTTTCTGTCACTACATTGTGCAAAATAACAACTTTACAGATACTCTCACCGCCGCCGCTAAAATCGCTTCCCATTCCTGCAAAAACTTCGGAACCCGCGACTGGATGAATAAGAGTTAATTTTAATTAAAAATTAACCCAACTCTCCGGTTAAAACCGCTCAAAGCTAGAAAACTTGAACGGGCAACACTTGTTGAGTTAAAATCTTGACAGCAACCTCGACAAAAGTTGTGAACTTCTCTCTTCTCTTCCTTCGCGCCCGTGGAACAGGCGTCTCGCCTGTGAATTTTCGCGGTTCGTTAACAAAATTGCTATATTAGTAAGACAAGTTAAAGTCACACAAAACACTCCCAAAACAACATACCCGAATCATGTCTGACACCCAACCCCTAACTATCACCCTTCCCCCTTTGCGGATTACCCTAACAGAACAACAGCAAGTTAACCTAGAATGGCTGACACAAAACTTGCCCAATCTACTCACCCCAAGCAAACAAGAACTTCCCGACAATATGAAACAGTGGGTGGCGGCCAACAAATTATTAAATCAACCAGACGCCGAAATCATTCAAGCCTTAATAAATACCGGCATAGATGCGGAAACAGCCACCGCAGAAGTTAGAGAAATATCCTCTCATCCCTACTTCCAAGCAGGTAGCCATTACGTGCAATTATTGCAGAAATTAGAATCGCATCTCAGGATTAACAATCAATTAGCTGCATTATCTTCCAAGTTTGGGACAATCGAACGCAAAAGCAGCCTTTCCAGAGAATATTTTCTCGAAAATTACTACGCCAAAAATACTCCAGTAATTATTACCAATATCATGCACAACTGGAAAGCGTTGCAGTTGTGGACGCCGGAGTATTTGCAAGAAAAATACGGCGATGCAGAGGTACAAATTCAAGCCAACCGCAATTCCGACCCGAATTACGAAATCAAGATAGAAAATCACAAAAAAATTGTTTTGTTCCGCAAATATGTAGACATGGTGGTCAAGGGCGGGCCTAGCAACGACTACTACATGGTTGCTAACAACCAAACTCTGGAAAGAGAGGAATTTAAACCCCTATTCAACGACATTGAAATTTTCCCAGAATACCTAAATCCAACGGATACAAAAGGCAGAGTTTTCTTTTGGTTCGGCCCGAAAGGCACGATTACACCGCTACACCACGACCCTGTTAATTTAATTTTAGCGCAAGTGTCTGGTCGCAAACTAATTAAGTTGATTTCTCCGCAACAAACACCTCTGCTTTACAATCACGTCGGAGTTTTCAGCAAGGTGGACGGCGAAAATCCCGATTACGAAAAATACCCGCTTTACAAAGATGCGAGAATTATTGAAGTAATTTTGGAACCGGGAGAGGCTATCTTTATTCCGGTTGGTTGGTGGCATCATGTAAAATCATTGGAGGTTAGTATTTCGGTTTCGTTTACTAATTTTGTGTTTCCTAATTATTATGAATGGAAATATCCTCATATTAATTGGTAATTGCTAATGTATGGTTCCCAGGGGCGGGCACGGGGAGTAGGGGTCGCACCGCCCCTACAGAAATCCGCGTTCATCGGTGTTTATCTGCGGTTCAAAAAAAATAAATTCATGAAAAGTCTCGAAGAAATCAGCGAAATTGCCCGATCGATCGCCTGGAGTGCATCAGATATCCTACAATCCTATTATCGGCAGGACTCCAACACTCCTAACCTCGACATCCAAGAGAAAAAAGATGGCCCCGTCACCGCCGCCGATGTCGCTGTCAACTCTTACATTCTCGACGAATTGCAGTCGGCTTTAGGGAATGCAGAATTTGGCTATCTCAGCGAAGAAACTTACAAATCTTATTTGACAACCAACGGTCAAGTTCCCTTACCTCAAAGTTGGGTTTGGATTATTGACCCTTTGGATGGAACGCGAGATTTTATTGACAGGACAGGGGAATTTGCAGTTCACATTGCTTTAGCCTTCGAGGGAAGACCGATATTAGCAGTTGTGGCTTGGCCCGAACAGCAAAAGATTTATTACGCAATCCGCGATGCTGGTGCTTTTGGGGAAAATCGGGACGGTTCTGCGGTAAAATTGCAGGTTTCGGCGCGAAATATAGTGGCAGATTTATCTATAGTAACTAGCCGCAGTCACCGGGGCGATCGCTTTAATCAATTGTTACAAAAACTGCCTTGTCAAAATCAAATAGCTGTCGGTAGTATCGGCTGTAAAATTGCGACTATTGTGGAACAAAAGGCTGATGTTTATATTGCGCTTTCGGGAAAGTCTGCACCGAAAGATTGGGATTTGGCGGCACCGGAATTAATTTTGACTGAAGCGGGCGGTCAATTTACTCGTTTTGACGGTTCTACTTTGCAATATAACCGGGGAGATGTGAGTCAGTGGGGGGGATTGTTGGCCAGTAACGGTTGCTGTCACGCTGCTTTGTGCGGGCAAGCTGATGAGATTTTAACGGGGATAGATGCGAGTTTGAAGTAAGTCTGCGCGTGCGAAGCTATCCCGTAGGGAATCGCCCGTAAAGATGGTAACGAATAAGTTTTAGGGGCGGGTTTTACGAGAAATAATTGCCTAACCAATTATCTCGTAAACCCGCCCCCACCATTGCGCGAAAGTCCGCCAGGGCTTGAAACGAATGGCCCAACCTGAGCGCAGATATCTATCAAAAATCCCGCTCTTAATATTTCAGTATAATGACACTTGCTATTAAATTGTTTGTGTGTTATGTCATCCACCTCGCGCTGGCTCATCCGTAATATTACTTAATAAAATTCCCTCTCTTTATCAAAACTTTAAATAAATAAGTGTTTTTACGGAAAACTTTATATAAATTCTCTGAAAAAACTGTTAGGGTTGCTATAACTTTCAGAAAGTGTTTCGGACGCAAGTCGCGAAACAGGGGAATCCTTGTCTTTTTTTAGCTATCAGTAGGTGCATTATGCCAATTTTAAATAATCAAGTTTCTCCAAGTGCGATCGCCTTTATCGATACTAAAGTAGAAAATTATCAAAGTTTGATTGCTGGGGTAAAACCGGGTACGGAAGTAGTCGTTTTGGATGGGAACCGGGATGCGATCGACCAAATTACTCAAATTTTAGCTCTTCGTACCAATATTGACAGCATTCACATAGTTTCTCACGGTGCTCCGGGTAGCTTGCAACTGGGTAATGGCTGCTTGAGTTTAGATAATCTGGAAGCTTATTCCGAGAAATTGCAGCAGTGGCGGAGTGCTTTAACTCTGGGTGCAGACATTCTGATTTACGGTTGTAATGTCGCATCAGCACCTCGCGCTTCTGGGAAAGTCCGCCAGGGAATGAATTCCCCGGCTCAAAGCTCAAGTCGGTTGAAACCGACTGCTTACCCGAAAGTCCGCCAGGGAATGAATTCCCTGTCTCAAAGCGAAAGTCGGTTGAAACCGACTGGTAACAACCTCAATAAACAGTCCTCTTCAGAGGACTTTCGCTATGAGACGGGGGTTTCAACCCCCGGCGGTATCGGGGAACAAGCGAGAGATTTAGATGTAGATTTAGATATAGACGGTTTCGCCTTCATCCAACGAATTGCCCAACTCACAAATACAAACGTTGCAGCTTCCCAAAACCTCACCGGAAGTGTAGCCAAAGGCGGCGATTGGGAACTGGAAGTCAGAACCGGGAAAATAGAAACGCCGCTGGTATTTGAAGCCGAAGTGCTAGCGGGTTACGAGTATGTTCTGTCTACTTTTGGTGCTGCGACTAACTTTCCCATAACCTATAGTCTCCGTAAAGTTGCGAGTGGGGACTTTAACAAAGACGGCAACCTTGACCTAGCCTTTGCAACCACTGGAGTTAATCGCAACGTCTCGATCGCACTGGGAGATGGAACTGGCAAATTTGGCGCTGCCACTAATCTTAACACCAGTCCGCCAGACGCTCTCACTACCTGGTCTGTCGCTGTAGGCGACTTTAACAACGACGGTAATTCTGACCTGGTTACGGCTAATAATGCGACTAACAATGTTTCTCTCCTGTTGGGGAATGGCGATGGCACTTTTGGTACAGCCACCTACTTTGGTGTGGGGTCAAGTCCGTATACCGTCGCTGTGGGAGACTTCAACGGGGACGGCAATTCTGACTTAGCTACAGCCAATCAATACTCTAACAACGTCTCCATCTTGCCGGGAAATGGTAATGGTACTTTTGGCGCAGCTACTAATTTGAGCTTGGGGTCAGATTCTTATTCAAATCCCTATTTTGTGATGGTCGGCGACTTTAACAAAGATGGCAAGTCTGACTTAGCGACAGCGAACGTTGGTTATAATAACAGCGTATCAATCCTGTTGCAGAATGCTAATGGCACTTTCGCCCCCGCCACTAACTTTACCGTTGGAAATAGCCCTAAATACATTGCTGTAGGAGACTTTAACGGGGACAACAGTCCTGACTTAGCAACCAGCAATGAAACCTCAAACAACGTATCAATACTATTAGGAGATGGCACGGGAAACTTTAGTGCAGCTACCAACTTTGGCGTTGGAACACAACCCCTTGCTATTGCTAGTGGCGACTTCAATGCCGATGGAAAAGTCGATTTAGCTACAGCCAACAATGGATCGGGCGATGTCTCGGTCTTGTTTGGAAGTGGCAATGGCAGCTTTGGGACTGCCACTAATTTTGTTGTGGGAACCAATCCCCAAGGTATTGTTGTAGGCGATTTTAACAAAGATGGTTTATCCGATTTAGCTACGGCGAACTTTGGCGGTCAAAACACCTCAATTCTGCTGAATACAACACCTGTGGTGAATTTCGGTGCGGCAACCTACGCTGGCACTGAAGGAACGGCAGATACAGTTGTTAATATTCCCGTCACTCTCAGTGCCACTCCCTTGAGCGATGTAGTTGTACCGATCGCAATTAACCCCAGCAGCACAGCCACCACTTCAGAGTACACAATTTCGCCTACCACTGTTACTTTCCCCGCCGGCACTACTACTCTCACCCAGAATGTTGCAGTTACTATCAAACCCGACAATCTCCCTGAAAACGCCGAAACAGCAATCCTTGACATTGGCATAATTACTACTGGAAACTTTGTTGGTACAACAAATCAAGCGACACTGACTATTGCAGCTAACCAGCAAATTTTTTACGCCATTGGGGCTGATATTCCCAGTATAGTCGAAGGCAATAGTGATACCACTCCCGTAACTTTTACCGTGACTCGCAGCGGTGGCACAGATGTAGCAAGTAGCGTCAATTATACGATCGCCGGAACTGCTACAAACGTCAGCGATTACAACAGCATCGGCGACACTTCTGGGGCAACGGGTATTAGCGGGACAATCAACTTTGCTGCGGGTGAAGTTTCTAAAACTATCACATTAAATGTGGTAGGCGACGGATTAGTAGAACCCGACGAAACAGTTGCGGTTACGCTATCGAATCCTGTTGCACCTGGGCCGACACCTATCATTACTACTGCAACTGCGACAACTACCATCAAAAATGATGATACTGCCGGTTTCAGCATTGCACCTACGAACATCACTGCTACAGAAGGTGGCGCAACTGGCAGTTACAAAGTCAAGCTAACTTCGGAACCTTCTGCACCGGTTAATATTAGCTTTAATACTGGCAATGCAATTAGCCCGATCGCCACACCGATTACTTTTGACAGCACTAACTGGAATGTCGATCAAACTGTCACTGTTAGTCCGATCGACGACAATATAACACAAGGAACCCACACAGGCACGATCGCTCACACAGTTACCAGTACCGATGCCAGTTATAACGCCAAAGCGATGGCCGATGTGACGGCTTCGATTACTGATAACGATAGTCCCGGTGTTTCCATTGTGCAATCGGCAGGCAGTACAAATATTGCTGAAGGCGGTGCAACGGCTACCTACGGCGTGGTTTTGACTACCGCACCTGCTGCCAACGTTACGATTAATTTTGACACTGGGACTCAAATTAGTGCGATCGCACCTCTGACTTTCACCTCAAATAATTGGAATGTTGCTCAAAATGTGACTGTTAGTGCGATCGAGGACAGCATAGCCCAAGGAACCCACAGCGGCACGATTACTCACACTTCTGTCAGTACCGATACTTTGTATAATGGACTGACGATTTCTCCTGTGACTGCTACGATTGCTGACAACGACACGGTAGGTGTCAGTATTTCAACAACGACTACAACTGCTACCGAAGGCGGTGCGAATGGCACGTACATCGTTAAGTTAACATCGCAGCCGATCGCTCCTGTTACCATTAACTTTAATGCCCCAAGTGAAATAAATGCGATCGCGCCTGTTACCTTTGACAGCACGAATTGGAATGTTGCCAAAACAGTCACAGTCACCGCTACCGATGATAGCAAAGCCGAAGGCACACACAGCGGCACGATCGCTCACACTGTTACCAGTACCGACACTAAGTATAGCGGCACAACAATTCAGGATGTCAATGTAGCGATTACCGACAACGACACAGCAGGTGTTAGCATTGCACCTACGAGTACAACTGCTACAGAAGGCGGCGCGGATGGCAGTTATACAGTCAAATTAACATCGCAGCCGAGCGCCCCTGTAACTATCACTCTCACAACAGGTAATGAGATAGAGGCGATCGCCCCTGTGACTTTCACTTCGGATAATTGGAATGTAGCTCAAACCCTTACGGTGAAAGCTGTTGACGATACGGTTGTGGAAGGCGCGCACAGCGCTAATATCACTCACAGTGTGAGTAGTGGTGATGCTAAGTATAATGTGGTTGTGGTGCCAGGGGTGACAGTGGCGATCGCGGATAACGATGTAGCGCCACCGCCGCCGACACCAACACCGACGCCGACACCAACTCCGACGCCGACAACTGGTACTCCGACTCCGACGCCGACAACTGGTACTCCGACTCCGACACCGACAACTGGTACTCCAACTCCGACACCGGCAACTGGTACTCCAACTCCGACGCCGACAACTGGTACTCCGACTCCGACACCGACAACTGGTACTCCGACTCCGACGCCGACAACTGGTACTCCGACTCCGACGCCGACAACTGGTACTCCGACTCCGACACCGGCAACTGGTACTCCGACACCAACACCGGCAACTGGTACTCCGACACCAACACCGGCAACTGGTACTCCAACTCCAACGCCGACAACTGGTACTCCAACTCCGACGCCGACAACTGGTACTCCAACTCCGACGCCGACAACTGGTACTCCAACTCCGACGCCGACAACTGGTACTCCAACTCCGACGCCACCGACACCAGCGACACCTGTTGGTACAATCGACACACAGAAGAATTGGTGCGGCGTAGAAGCTGGATTGGATAAACTTGAGAAAATTCTTGACGACCAATTACAGGCAGTTAATCTACCCATTGTCGGCCCGCTCAAGGACATTGCCCCAGATTTTATTGGCAACTTCAAGACTAAGCTAGTCGATACGATTAAAAATGGGGCTAATCAAAGTCTGAGTCAGTTAGAAAGTAGCCTCCGCACTGCACTTGGCCCGATTTTCAATGTTGCTCTAACTGGGACTTCTAGTGCTGATGAAAGTACCTTGCTAATTACTCTTGGCAAGCAATATCAGTTTCCGGATCTCAATCTCTCTAAAAACTTAGGAGTGCCGGCATTAAGCTTAGATGTAGATGGCAAAGCCCAATCAAAATTTAACTTCAACTTGTCACTGGGAGTTGGTGTTAGTAAAGATTTCGGCTGCTACATAGATACTGACCAAACCAAGTTAACCGCCAACATTGACTTGGGCCTAAATGACCAATTCAAGGCAAAAGGCAAGTTAGGTTTTTTCCAAGTAGACCTAGCAAACGATACCAAAAAACCTACTAAAGTCGATGCCCAACTTGAAGTCAAGCTGAAAGACTTAGACAATCTGGGCGGCCCCAATGATGGCTCTCGCCTCACCTTGCCAGAACTGCAAGGCAACTATCAGTTTAAAGACTTATTCAATGCCAACTTAACGAGCAATGCTAATCTCGGTCTCACAGCAAAAACCAGCCTCAACGGCAATGCTGCATTCCCCTCCTATAACTTCGACTTAGCAGTTAATTGGCCCATCCTAAATTACGCTAACGGTCAGTTAACCGGCCCGCAAAAACCCACCGTTGCATTTAACAATATGCAACTAGATTTGGGGACATTTGTCAATAATTTTGCCAAACCAATTGTCGGTAAAATTTCTGATGTCATTAAACCATTTCGACCCGTTATTAACTTTCTGAATGCCGACACCAAGTTACTGTCCAAACTAGGTCTAGCGGGGCCTTTTGATAAAAATCGCGATGGCAAAGTCAGCGTACTAGAATTGGCAGCAAAAATCTCGGGTCGCAATATCGATACTCGCTTTTTAGATGCGGTTGCTAAGGTTGATAAAGTTGTTAATTTGGCAAGCCAAATAGCCAACTCTCCCGATAAAATAGACTTGGGT
Organism: Microcoleus sp. D3_18a_C4; assembly: GCF_036702415.1. Taxonomy (NCBI): domain Bacteria; kingdom Bacillati; phylum Cyanobacteriota; class Cyanophyceae; order Oscillatoriales; family Microcoleaceae; genus Microcoleus; species Microcoleus sp. D3_18a_C4. The sequence continues at coordinate 86,509 of NZ_JAUBTI010000013.1, forward strand.
TCCTACACTCTGGGGAATGTAGATGTTGCAGATCAAAGTGCTAATCTTCAGAATGCTTCCCCGGTTGCAAAAACTGCTGTACAGCAAACCGCTAACCAACAAATCAACTCCAAAACAAGCGGCAAGGTCAAGGACTTCTTAAATGCTTTACAAGATATTGATGGTTTTGACATCCCACTCTTGACTAAACCACAAACCGCGATTCAATTGCTGATCGGTAAACCGGATGTTCCGGTATTCAGCTATCAGATGCCCAAACTGGGATTTGACTTTAAGGTTCAGCAAAAATTTCCGATTTGGGGGCCGCTCAAGGGTTTACTGGAAGGCAAGTTTAGTGCTTCAGCTCATCTAGGATTTGGGTACGATACCTACGGATTAAGCGAGTGGAAAAACTCTAATTTTGCTGCGGGTTCTGCTAGCAAAGTTTTGGATGGATTTTATGTGAGCGATCGCGAAAATGCTGACGGCACAGGACGAGATGTTGACGAACTCACACTTGACGCTAGTATTGCCGTGGGCGCTGGGCTAGATGTGAAAATTGCCGAGGGCTATGTCAAAGGTGGAATTCAAGGAAAAGTCGGCATCGATCTGATAGATATTGGAGAATTCCAACCGAAAAAAGGTGGCGACGGCAAAATCCGAACATCGGAAATTACTTCCCGCATTAGCAAACCCTCGCAACTGTTTGATGTCACAGGAAAAGTCAATGCTTTCTTGGGCGCTCAAGTTAAGTCAATTTCAGTGAAAATCTGTAAGAAAACTATTCCAGCAGTAAAAGTTTGGACGCCGTTCGGTCGCAAAACTATCACCCCTGAATTCAAGCTACCTTATCCCTGCGGATTAGATTACAAAACAGTCTACGATAAGAGCTTTGCCACATTTGAGTTAGCTAAGTTTAGTTTGGGGCCGAGTTCTAGCACTAGGGGCAGAGCAATTAACGGTGACATGGCCGGGGCGACTGTCTTCTTCGATGCCAACTTTAATGGAGTTCAGGATGAAAACGAACCGTTCTCAATTACTAACGCAGATGGCAGCTTTGACTTAGATGTCTCTCTTGACACGTTCGACACAAATAACAATGGCGACCTCGAACCAGAAGAAGGCAAAATTGTACTGACAGACGGCATCAATACCTCTACTTATTTGCCGCAGCAAACGCCCCTATTTGCCACACCTGATGCTACTGTCGTCACTCCGTTAACTACCCTATTGACGGAGTTAGTCGAGCAAGGTACTGACCAAAATCAGGCGCAAATTCAGGTAAAATCTGCACTGGGACTGTCGTCAGCAATTGACTTGACTAGCTACGACCCGCTAGAGGCAATTACTCAAAATGATCCGAATGGTTTAGCGGTTTATGCAGCCCACGCTCAGGTACAAAATACCATTGTTTTGATAACTGATTTAATTAGTGGTGCTTCAACTACCCCTAAAAATGAGATAGCCGATCGCGTAATTTCCGCCGTTGCCGATCGAATTAAATCTGGCACTCTCGACTTAAGCAATTCCACACAAGTGCAGGCGATTATTCAGTCGGCGACGAGTCAACTGCAAGCACCGCAAGTATCTAGTATTGCTTCGGATGCTGCCTCTATTATTGCCGAGGGAAATCAGCGAATTAGTGATCTCGCATCCAGCAATACCTCGCCCTCAGATGCCGCGACAGAAATCGCCCGTATCCAAAAAGTTGCACAAGGAGAAGTAGCCCAAGATTTACTGCAAGTCGCAGCCGGAAATAAGACGATTCAGTCGGCGATCTCCGAAAATACTGGTGCATCTCTAAATACCAAAATTCAGTCCGCGACAGCTAACAACCCAACAGTCCGTAATACTTTAGATACTGATGACTCTACCGCACCATCTACACCCGATGAACCATTCCCAGAAAGCGGTATTGAATTCGTTAAAGATGGGGAAAATACTACCGAGAGCACAGATGGCGATGATACCCTCATGGGCAGCGCTAGCGATGATATATTGCGCGGTAGAAAAGGAAATGACTTGTTGTTTAGCCTTGATGGCAATGATTGGATGAATGGCAATCAGGGGAACGACTTAACAGATGGTGGAATTGGGGACGATACGCTTTACGGCGGAAAGGGTTTTGATACTTTGACTGGTGGTGCGGCTAGTGACTTCCTTTCTGGCAATCGAGGTGAAGATATGCTAATTGGTGAAAAAGCCGACGATACCCTCTACGGCGGTCAAGGCAATGATATTCTGCTAGGAGGTCAGGGTAACGATTTCCTCAGTGGCGATTTGGGGGATGATACCTTAGTAGGGGATGTAGGGAGCGATCGCTTCTTATTATCTACCAATTCTGGTATTGATACTGTTGCTGACTTTGAAGTCGGTCAAGACTTGTTAGTGTTGGGTAACGGGTTGACTTTCTCGCAATTGGCCATTGTCCAAGATAGCGATGCAACATTAATCCGGTTTGCACAAACAGGCGAGATTTTAGCTTCTCTGGCCGGAGTTTCTGCTAGCAGTATTAGTGCTGCTAATTTCGGATTGCTTTGAGATTGAATCCGCCGGGGGAGCAATCCCTTATCCCCTGGCCATACTTACTCGGCGGTTTCAACCGCCGAATAATCTTCAATCCGCGCCGGCGGATTTTGTGTGTGTAGACGCGGTTTCAACCGCCCAGTTTTCTTTCACATCAGCATCGCTGATATCGCATTCCTGGTAACTGCGAAACTAATCCCAACAATTCCAACTGCAAAAGTATACTAGAAACTGTTCCCGATTCTAATCCAGACGCTTCCACAATTACATCAAAAGAAATCGGTCCAGATACGATCGCACAGCGTCTTCCACAAATCGCTCAAACTCTGCTAGTAAACCTCTGAACCTCTACTTCTAGATGCTCCTTCCCATACTCTGCACGGGGAGTAAAATATTTAAGTATAATGATACTTGCTATTGAATTGTTTTTGTGTTAAATCATCCACCTCGCGCTGGCTAACCCGTAATATTACTTAATAAAATTCCCCATCTTTATCAAAACTTTAATTAAAAAAGTGTTTATAAAGAAAACTTTATATAGATTTTCTCAAAAAACAGTTATGGTTACTACAACATTCAGAAAGTGTTTCGGACGCAAGTCGGGAAACAGGGAAACTCTTGTCTTTTTTTAGCTATTAGTAGGTGCATTATGCCAAATTTAAATAATCAAGTTTCTCTAAGTTCGATCGCCTTTATCGATACTAAAGTAGAAAATTATCAAAGTTTGATTGCTGGGGTAAAACCGGGTACGGAAGTAGTCGTTTTGGATGGGAATAAAGATGCGATCGACCAAATTACTGAAATTTTAGCTCTTCGTACCAATATTGACAGCATTCACATTGTTTCTCACGGTGCTCCGGGCAGCTTGCAATTGGGTAATGGCTGCTTGAGTGTAGATAATGTGGAAACTTATTCCGAGAAATTGCAGCAGTGGCGGAGTGCTTTAAGTGTTGATGCGGACATTCTCATTTACGGTTGTAATGTCGCATCAGCCTCTGGCGCTTACCCGAAAGTCCGCCTGGGAATGAATTCCCCGGCTCAAAGCTCAAGTCGGTTGAAACCGACTGCTTACCCGAAAGTCCGCCAGGGAATGAATTCCCCGGCTCAAAGCTCAAGTCGGTTGAAACCGACTGAAAACAAGCTCAATAAACAGTCCTCTTCAGAGGACTTTCGCTATGAGACAGGGAATTCATTCCCTGGCGGATCGGATGAATACGCCATAGATGATGAATGCGCGATAGATAATGAACACGCCAGAGATATAGACGGTGTAGCCTTCATCCAACGAATTGCCCAACTCACAAATACCAATGTTGCAGCTTCCCAAAACCTCACCGGAAGTGTAGCAAAGGGTGGGGACTGGGAACTGGAAGTCAGAATCGGTTCAATAGAAACACCGCTGGTATTTGAAGCCGAAGTATTAGCGGGTTACGAGTATGTTTTGAATAGTTTTGGTGTGGCGACTAATTTTGGCGCGGGGACAAATCCCAAAGGGATTAATGTATTGTTTTTCAACGCTGATACCTTTCCCGACTTGGTAGTGACCAACCGATCAACCGAAAATATTTCAATTTTGTTGGGAGATGGAAATGGCAATTTTGGAACAGTTACCCAATTGGCTGTAGGTTTTGATCCTGTTTTCGTCACATCAGGACTTTTTAACGCTGACAATTTCCCCGATTTGGCAGTAGCAAATAGCAGTAATAGCAGTGTGTCAATTCTGTTAGGAAATGGCACGGGCGGACTCATTAGTCCACCCAGCACTTTTAGTGTGGGTAACACTCCCTATTCAATAGGTGTCGGGAACTTTAACAGCGACACTTTCCTCGATTTAGCAGTGGTAAATGCTAACCCTCAAGGTACGGGTAGTGTCTCAATTTTGTTGGGAAACGGTGCTGGCAGCTTTGGCGCTGCCACTAATTTCAATGTTGGTGCGATTCCTGGTTCCGTGGTTGTAGGGAACTTTAACGCTGACAGTTTCCCCGACTTAGCGGTTGGCAACAGCTTATCTAACAATATCTCAATTCTGTTAGGAAATGGTACGGGTGGATTTAGTGCAGCTCCTAATGTTGGGGCTGGGCAAGGTTCAAATTCGATCGCCACTGGGAACTTTAACGGAGACAATTTCCTCGACTTAGCCACAGCTAACGGCGGTTCTAACAGTGTCTCAATTCTATTGGGAAATGGCACTGGTGGCTTTGGCCCGGCCACTACTGTTAACGCAGGGGCAGGGCTTAACGGCATTGTGGTGAAAGACTTTAGCGGAGATGGCAGACTTGACTTAGCAGTAACAGGAACCAGCGGCGCTGCAATTTTAGTAGGCAACGGCAATGGCGGTTTTAGTGCACCCATTAACTTTGCTGCGGGCACAGATCCAACTTCCATTATTGCAGGCAACTTTAATGCTGATACTCTCCCGGATTTGGCAGTAGCGAATAACGGTTCAGACAACGTTTCTGTGCTGCTAAATACACCCAATACAGTTAATTTTGGTACTGCAACTTACAGTGGCACAGAAGGAACAACAGACACAGTAGTTAATATTCCCGTCACCATCAGCGGCGGCACTCCTTTTGCTGATGTAACAGTACCAATTGTCATCGACAAGAGCAGCACAGCCACCGAAAATTCCGACTACGCCTTTTCGCCTACCTCGATTACATTCCCCGCCGGTGCAACAGGTGACGCACTCACCCAGAATGTTGCAGTTACTATCAAACCCGACAATCTCCCTGAAACCGCCGAAACCGCAATCCTTAACTTTGGCGCAATCACCGGAGGCATTGCAGGTACAACCAAACAAACAACATTAAATATTGCAGCAAACGGTACTGTTTCTTATGCCGTTGCCGCTGGTACTGCCAGCATTCCCGAAGGCAATAGCGGCACAAAACCTCTGACTTTCACTGCGACTCGCAGCGGCAACACAGGCGGGGCAAGTAGTGTCAATTATACGATCGCCGGCACAGCTACAAACGTCAGCGATTACAACAACATCGGTGGCACTTCTGGCGCAACTACTGCTACTGGCACAATTAATTTTGCTGCCGATGAAACATCCAAAACCATTACTCTCGATGTATTAGGCGACACCCTAGTTGAACCCGACGAAACCATAGCCGTCACCCTGTCAAATCCCACCAGCCCAGGCGTAACCCCGACAATTACCACTGCTACTGCTACCACAACTATTACTAATGATGACACTGCCGGTTTCACAGTTAACCCAATATCGGGATTAACTACAAGTGAAGTTGGCGGTAAGGCAGAATTTACAGTCAAACTCAACGCTCAACCAACTGCTGACGTTACCATCGGTTTGAGGAGTGACAATGTTGCAGAAGGAACCGTTTCAACTAATAGCTTAACTTTCACTTCTGCTAACTACGATCAACCGCAACCAATAACGATAAGTGGTGTTGACGATTTAGTAGCTGATGGCCCTATACCTTACAAAATTGTCACGGCTGCTGCTGTGAGTACCGATGTTAATTACACTAACCTCGATCCTGAAGATGTCACCGTCACCAACAGTGACAATGAAACTCCGGGAATTACGGTGAATCCGACGGCGGGATTAACTACTGGTGAATCTGGCACTAAAGCTAACTTTAGTGTGGTTTTGAATACTCAGCCGACTGCTGATGTGACTATCGGTTTGAACAGTTCCAATGTTGCAGAGGGAACTGTTTCGACTAATAGCATAACTTTCACTCCGGCTAACTGGAATACACCGCAGCCGGTGACAGTAACAGGGGTTAATGATAGCATTGTTGACGGCAATATTGACTACAAAATTGTCACGGCGCTTGCTGTTAGCACCGATCCGAATTATAAGCTAGATGCAGCGGATGTTAGCCTCAGCAATAAGGACGATGATACCGCTGGTATTTCTATTACTCCCACAGCAACAACTGCTACAGAAGGCGGCGCGAATGGGACGTATAGTGCGGTGCTGAAATCGCAGCCGATCGCCCCTGTTACCATTAACTTTAATGCCGGAAGTGAGATAAATGCGATCGCCCCTGTTACCTTTGACAGCACGAATTGGAATGTTGCCAAAACAGTCACAGTCACCGCTACCGACGATAGCAAAGCCGAAGGTACGCACAGTGGTACGATCGCTCACACTGTTACCACTACCGACACTAAGTATAGCGGTCAGACAATTCAGGATGTAAATGTAGCGATTACCGACAACGAGACAGCAGGTGTCAGCATTACACCTACGAGCACAACTGCTACAGAAGGCGGGGCGAATGGCAGTTATACAGTCAAACTCAACAGCCAGCCGATCGCCCCTGTTACCATTAACTTTAATGCCGGAAGTGAAATAAATGCGATCGAGCCTGTTATCTTTGACAGCACTAACTGGAATGTTGCCAAAACTGTCACTGTCACCGCTACCGACGACAGCAAAGCCGAAGGCACGCACAGCGGGACGATCGCTCACACTGTTACCAGTAGCGACACTAAGTATAGCGGTCAGACGGTTCAGGATGTAAATGTAGCTATTACCGACAACGAGACAGCAGGTGTCAGCATTACACCTACGAGCACAACTGCTACAGAAGGCGGGGCGAGTGGCAGTTATACAGTCAAACTCAACAGCCAGCCGATCGCCCCTGTTACCATTAACTTTAATGCTGGAAGTGAAATAAATGCGATCGCGCCTGTTATCTTTGACAGCACTAACTGGAATGTTGCCAAAACAGTCACTGTCACCGCTACCGACGATAGCAAAGCCGAAGGTACGCACAGCGGCACGATCGCTCATACTGTTACCACTACAGACACTGAGTATAGCGGTCAGACAGTTCAGGATGTAAATGTAGCTATTACCGACGACGACACAGCAGGTGTCAGCATTACACCTACGAGCACAACTGCTACAGAAGGCGGGGCGAATGGCAGTTATGACATTAAATTAACATCGCAGCCGATCGCCCCTGTAACTATCACTCTCACAACAGGTGAGCACATTGAAGCGATCGCGCCTATCACTTTCACTGCGGATAATTGGAATGTCGCTCAACCCGTTACGGTAAAAGCTGTTGATGATACGGTTGTGGAAGGCGCGCACAGCGGCAATATCACTCACAGTGTGAGTAGCACTGATGCTAAGTATAATGCGGTTGTGGTGCCAGGGGTGACAGTGGCGATCGCGGATAACGATGTAGCGCCAGAACCGATCGGCGGTGGT